>DATIQP010000729.1:0-4899 GCA_035470765.1 Polyangiaceae bacterium
ATGTCCGGGTGCTCGCACCGCGCCTTCGCCATCGCCGCGTCGAACGGGTCCTTGCCCGGCACGACGTCGTCGCACGTCCCGCCGCCGCCGCTCAAGCCGCTCACGACGACGGTTGGCTGCGTAGGGCCGGCGCAGCACGCCGTCCCGAGGAGCGCGAGGGCTAGCCGGCGCATGGACACCGAGACACTCTATGAGCGCCCGGCTTGGTCTTTTCCAGCGGTCTTCTCAGCGGGGCAAGGCGTCACTCACCTCTGAGTGACTTTTTCGGTGGCGCCGGCGCCGACAAATGGTAGGCGAAGGCCGGGGTTTCCATCGCGCCGCCAGCCGCGGCGCGGGTAAATCGGGAGGCTCGGGCCTTACATGTCGCTGCACAAGACGTTTGCGTCCGTCGTCGTGGCCGCTGCCGTGATGGCGTCGCCCGCCGTCGCGTCGGCGCTCGCGCAGCCCCACAGGTCGACCACGTTCTTGCCGACGTCGAACGGCACCGCGACGATGGCCTTCGACACGGCGCAGGACAAGCTCGACTACTTCCTCGAGCACGCCTACCAGAGCGCCTCGCCGGGGGTGGTGTCCCGCAACTTCCTCTACGACAGCTACCCGGGCTTGCGCGTCGGCACGACGGGCGTGTGGCTGAACACGGTCGCGCCGACGACGATCGAGTACCTGCCCGGGACGGGCGTGGTGCACGTGGTGCGGCAGACGATGGGCGTGACCGTCGACGAGTACGACTTCGCGCCGACAGGTCTCTCCGACGCGGTCCTCTTCACGGTGCTCGAGATCACGCGGCAGAGCGGCAGCGGCGCGATCGACGTCTTCTCGCTCGACAACTACCACCTCGGCTCGGGCTCGCCCTCGCCCGGCGCCGACTCCGAGACCATCGCCTACAACGGCGCGCGCGGCGCGTACTACGAGTGGGGTCCGAGCGGCGTCGCGTTCGGCTACGCCACGCTCGGCGCCTCGACGCACCACGGCTCGACGCCGAACAACCCCTACAACCGCCTGCTCGCCGGCCTGGACCTCGCGGACGACACCGGCACGGGCGGGGCGACGACCGACGCGGTGTGCGGCTTTCAGCTCTCTCTCGGCGACCTCGCGGCGAACACGCCGAGCTGGGTCGGCTGGTACGCGGTGCTCGATCGCACCGCCAGCGCGCAGGCCGCCGTCGATCGCGTCAACACGTTCGTGGCTTCGCGCACGGCCGACAAGGTGCTCTCGGACGAGCTCGCCGCGTGGCAGGCCTGGCAGAAGCCCGCACCCGCGGGCGCGAGCGCGTTCGAGTCGGCGCTCTACGCACAATCGCAAGCGATGCTGCGCATGGCGCAGGTCAGCGCGCCGGATGGCAGCGACGGACAGATCCTCGCCGCCGTCGCGCCCGGCCAGTGGAACATCACCTGGGTGCGCGACATGGCCTACTCGACCGTCGCGCTCGCGCGGGCGGGCCACACCGCCGAGGCCAAGCGCGCCCTCGCGTTCGAGCTGGCGGGCAGCGTGGGCGGATACCAGTCGTACGTCGGCTCGCCGTACCAGATCTCGGTCGTCCGCTACTACGGCAACGGCTCGGAGTGGAGCGACACCGACGCCAACGGCCCGAACGTGGAGTTCGACGGCTTCGGCCTCTTCCTGTGGGCGCTCGAGAGCTACGTCGACGCCTCGAGCGACACGGCGTCGCTCACGACGTGGTGGCCGACGGTGCAGACCAAGGTCGCCGACGTGCTCGTCGCGCTGCAGGAGCCGGGCGG
Source organism: Polyangiaceae bacterium (assembly GCA_035470765.1). Classification (GTDB taxonomy): domain Bacteria; phylum Myxococcota_A; class Polyangia; order Polyangiales; family Polyangiaceae; genus DASXHD01. The sequence continues at coordinate 1,740 of DATIQP010000729.1, forward strand.
CCTCATCGCGCCGGACTCCAGCATCTGGGAGGTGCACTGGAACGGTAACCAGAAGCACTTCGCCTACACGACCATCGCCGCCGCGCGCGGCCTCTGCGCCGCCGCGCACCTCGCCACGAAGATGGGCGACTCGGCGTCGGCCACCAAGTACCTCACCGCCGGCCAGAAGGCGCGCGACGCGATCCTCTCCAGCCTGCGCGCGCCCGACGGCACCATCGCCCAGGCGACCGAGACGCTCGCGAAGGGCACGGGCTTCCTGGACGCCGCGGCGATCGAGGCGCTGAGCTTCGGCCTGGTCGAGCCGCAGAAGCACACGGCGCTGGCGACGCTCGCGTCGATCCAGGCCGGCCTCGTGCCGCCGAGCGGGCGCGGGTTCTTCCGCAACGAGAACGGCGGCTGGTACGATTCGCAGGAGTGGGTGTTCGTCGACATGCGCGTCGGACGGGCGCTCGAGCGCGCAGGGCAGACGCAGGCGAGCGCGGAGCTCTTGTCGTGGAACGTCGCGCAGGGCACCGAGAACTTCGGCATCCTCTCGGAGCTGCACGACGCGATGACCGGCGACTACGCCGGCGCGGCGCCGATGGTCGGCTTCGGTGCGGGCGCCTACGTGCTCTCGCTCCTCGATCGCGGCCAGCCGGTCGCGCCGGGCTGCGACACGTTCGCGTTCGAGCCCGCCGAGCCGAGCGACGCGGGGACCGACGGCGCCGCCGACGCGGGGGACGCCGGAAAACCCGTGCAGGATGCAAGTAACTCCGACGGCGGCACCACGCCGCCTCCCTCTTCCGGCTGCAGCTGCGACGCCGCAGGCACGTCCGGATCGAGCGCGGGCCTGCTCGCCGCGCTCCTCGCAGCGATGATGTGCGCCCTCCGGCGGCTCGCGCCCGCCATGGATTTGGGCCACCCCGGGCTGAAGCCCGGGGCAGGCGAAGACCGCATCGAGGGTCTCGATTCAAGTCCGCCTTCGGCGGACTCCCGATGGGCTCGCGTTTCCCGCAACGAGGCGGGAGCCCGCCGAAGGCGGGCTTTGACCTGGTTCCGATCTCGGTTTCTTTGCCTGCCCCGGGCTTCAGCCCGGGGTGGCCCATTCTTGCTGCCTGCCTGTGGGACCCTCATGGTCGGTCTCTTCGCGGGGTCCCTGCTCCTCCTCGGCTGCGGCGGCGGGGGCAGCACCAATCCCGACGGAGGCGACGCCGGCGCGCTCGACTCGCCCGCGGACGTCCCCGAGCCGCCGCTCGTCAACGCCGACGCGGGCGCGTGCACCACGACGTTCACCTTCACCCCGCCGAGCGGCAGCACCGCGAGCAGCGTCAGCGTCACGGGCGAGTGGGACAGCTTCGCGCAGCCCGGCACCACGATGACCGGCCCCGACGAGCACGGCGCGTTCACCGCGAAGGTGCCGCTCGCGCCGGGCTGGTACGCCTACAAGCTCATCGTCGACGGCCAGTGGCAGCTCGATCCGCTCTCGACGATGCGCAAGTACGTCGGGACGGTCGAGAACTCGGCGGTCACGGTGACGGACTGCTACCTGCCGTCGATGCGCCTCGGCGCGCAGACCAACGCCCGCCCCGCTTCCGGCCAGGGCCACTACACCGCGCACGTCGACTTCGTCCCCGGCTGGGCGGGCACGCAGCTCGACACCAAGACCGTCGTCGCGACGCTCCGCAAGGACGGGGCCGACAAGCCCGTGGCCGCCACGGCGAACGAGCTCGCCGAGAGCATCGACGTCGACCTGCCCAGCCTCGCCGACGGCAAGTACACGCTCTTCGTCGACGCCAGGGACCGCCTCGCGCGCGCGGCGCACCGCCTCCGCCTCGTCTTCTGGATCGAGGGCGAGACGTTCGACTGGCACGACTCGCTCATCTACATGGCCGCGACCGATCGCCTGAAGAACGGCGACCCGAGCAACGACGTCGGGCCGACGCCCAACGTCGACCCCCGCGCCGACTTCCACAACGGTGACCTCGCCGGAGTGAAGCAGGTCATCGACAGCGGCGCGCTCGACCAGCTCGGCGTGCGCACGCTGTGGCTCACGCCCTTCAACACCAACCCGAAGGGCGCGTACCTCGACTCGGATGGCGTGGACCTGGTCACGGGCTACCACGGCTACTGGCCGGTGAAGGGCCGCGAGGTCGAGCCTCGCCTCGGCGGCGACGCGGCGCTGAAGGCCCTGGTCGCGACGGCGCACGCTCACGGCATGCGCATCCTGATGGACTTCGTCATCCACCACGTCCACCAGGAGCACGAGTACTTCGCGCAGCACCCGGAGTGGTTCCACCAGGGTTGCCTCTGCGGCACGGCCAACTGCGACTGGGACTCGCACCGCCTCGACTGCGTCTTTACCACCTACCTGCCCAACATCGATTGGACCGTCCCCGCGGCGAGCCAGCAGTTCGAGGACGACGCGGTGTGGTGGATGGACACCTACGATCTGGACGGCTTCCGCGTCGACGCGGTCAAGCAGGTGCCCGACGCGGCCGTGATGAACGTGACGACGGTGCTGCGCCGCGAGTTCGAGGCGAGCGGGCTGCGCGTATTCCTCACCGGCGAGACGGCGATGGGCTGGAGCGACTGCGGGCTGTCGTGCAACCAGTGGCAGTACGATCTCATCAGCCACTACATCGGCCCGGAGAAGCTCGACGGGCAGTTCGATTTCCCGCTGTATTACGCCGTGCCGATGCAGGTCTTCGCGGCGGACTACCACTCGACCATCCACGCCGACTACTGGACGCAGGCGAGCGGCTGGGAGTACCCGGCCGGCTCGATCATGTCGCCGTACATCGGCAGCCAGGATACGCCGCGCTTCGTCACGATCGCGTCGTCGCCTGCGCTCGCGGGCAACAAGTGGACGAACGTCGCGCCGCCGCCGTCGTCGAGCGAGCCCTACCGGAGGCTGCAGGTGGCGATGACGTGGCTGCTCGGCCTGCCCGGCGCGCCGATGATCTACTACGGCGACGAGTACGGCGAGTGGGGCGGCGCCGATCCGAACAACCGCGCCGACTGGCGCGGCGACAGCACCACGCTCTCGGGCGACGAGCAGGCGACGCTCGCGCTCGTGCGCAAGCTCGGCCAGGTGCGCAAGAGCCTGGTGGCGCTTCGGCGCGGCGACTACCGGCACGTCTTCGCCAACGATCTCATCCTCGTCTACGCGCGCGTGACCCCG
>DATIQP010000730.1:0-2955 GCA_035470765.1 Polyangiaceae bacterium
CTCCTCAGCACGCTGCGCGCCGACAAGGAGAAGCTCGCCGCCGAGCTCAAGGACAAGCGCTTCGGCGAGATCATCGGCGTCTGCCCGTCGATGCAGGAGGTCTTCCGCAAGCTGGCGAAGGTGGCCACGACGGACATCAGCGTCCTCATCACCGGCGAGACGGGCACTGGCAAGGAGCTCATCGCCCACGAGCTCCACCGCCGCTCCCCTCGCGCCAACGGGCCGTTCGTCGTCGTCAACTGCGGCGCCATCCCCGAGAACCTGATCGAGAGCGAGCTGTTCGGCCACGTCAAAGGGGCGTTCACGGGCGCCATCGCGTCGCGGCCCGGCAAGTTCCAGGTCGCCGACAAGGGCACGCTCTTCCTCGACGAGATCGGCGAGCTCCCGCTCAACCTCCAGGTGAAGCTCCTGCGCGCGCTGCAGGAGCGCGTCGTGTACCGCGTCGGCGACAGCAAGCCGGAGAAGGTCGACATCCGAATCGTCGCGGCGACCAACCGCGTCCTCGAGGACGAGATCCGCAAGGGAGCCTTCCGCGAGGACCTCTACTACCGGCTCAACGTCGTCAACCTGCTCTTGCCGCCGCTCTCGGAGCGCGGCGACGACGTGCTCATCATCGCCAAGGCCCTGCTCAGCAAGTACGCCGAGGAGATGGGCTCGGTCGTGCAGGGCTTCACGCCGCAGGCGCTCGCCGCGATCAAGAAGTACGGCTGGCCCGGCAACATCCGGCAGCTCGAGAACCGCATCAAGAAGGCGCTCGTGCTCTGCGACCGCTCGCTGCTCACCCCCGAGGATCTCGACCTCGGCGCGAACGCGGAGTCGCCGATCCTGCCGCTCGAGAAGGCGAAGGAAGACTTCCAGCGCAAGTACGTGCTCGAGGTGCTCGAGCGCAACAACGGCAACCGCACCCAGACCGCGCGCGACCTCGGCGTCGATCCGCGGACGATCTTCCGCTACCTCGAGCGCGAGCAGAACCCGCTCCCGCCGGGTGGGGGCGAGAAGGGCGACAGCTAGGAGCGTCGACCTCACTTGTCGACGCGGTAGAGATCTCCGGACAGCGTGAGCCACCACACGCTCGTGTCATCGACCCAAAGGGTGAAAGGCGCGTCGTGGCTCGTGACCGACGCGAGCTGCGTTGCGCCCGCGTCGATATCAGCGATCTTGTCGATGCCGGGATACGCGGTGAAGTAGAGCGCCCCGTCCCATACGAGGCGGGTGGGGGCCTCGGCCGGCTGGGTGCACGTGACGTCGCCACCCCCTTTCGGCACCGCGCACACCGGCAAATTGGGATAGGTGGTGCTTCCGGAAGGGAAGAACACCTGCGTGGGACTGACGGCCAGCCAAATGGACGACCACCAGTAGCCCGCCGAGTAGTTCGGCGCGGCCAGTGTCGCGATCTGGCTGGGGTCGCTCTTGGCGAGCCGGAGCACCCCGTATGCCTTCTCGAGGTAGACGAACGCGTCGTCGACGGCGATGGTGTCAGCCCCGAAGCCGGCGATGACCACCGTGGGCCCGCCGGCGCGCGGCGTCCGGCTCACGTGATCGGGCGCGGCGACGTAGATGTCCGTGTCATCGACCGCAAGAGCCCCCGCTTCGACGGTGCGGAGCGTGAGCGTCCCGCCGCTCACCGGAACTTCGTACACGCCCGCGTAGCCGTCGCTCACGAACAGCGCGTCGCCTCGAAGGACGATGGAGAGCATCGGCGAGCCCATCGGGGCGGAGGCGATGTCGCGGACGGCTCCGCACTTCGAGAGCGCGACGACGCGGTACGCCGGCAAGCCGTCATCGAGCTTCGCGCGAAGGGTCCCCAAGAGCTCGCTGGCGGTATGCGGTCCGACGAACGAGAGAGGCTGCGCGCCGATGTGAGCCACCAGCACCGGCGCGGGGGCCGGGCCCGTTGGGCAGAGCACCGGCGGGCTCGCGGCGTCGTTCACCACGTCCGCCACGTCTGCTACATCGGCGCCGCTCGACGCATCGGCGCCGGCGTTCGCTTCGTCGAGCGAGCTGCGCGCCCCGCAGCCCGCCAAGAGCGCCGCAACCGTCAAGAAACGCACGTTCCGGCCCATCGCAGATAGCGCAAGCAGGAGCCGCGCCAGCCGGTCGTTTTCAACGACACGGGACGCTGAGCCGGGCGAGAACGCTTCTAGGTGATACCAACCGAGTCGGCCCGTATCTCGCGTGGACTTCTCATTGCGGCGCGGTCCTCGTCGCGGGCACGCACCGCCAGATCGGACCGGGGACGTCGCACGCGCAGGCCTGGCCGTTCACGATGCCTTGAGACAAATCCGCACCCGGCCCGAGCACGAGACACTCGCCGTTGCCGGTCCGAACGCCTGCGTCGGGTTGCGTGCACGTCACGCCGTCGTGTGCGTCCGATGGCACACGGGCACCTTGAACGTGCAGCCGATGAGGAAGTTCGCACATTCCATCTTGTTCGAGTTCGCCGGGAGCCCGCACGCCGGTGCTGCTGCATCCAACGTGCAACAGACACACGAAAGCCCGTTGCACGGGTCTTCGAACTGCGTCCCCACCTGCGTCGGCAAGTGATAGACGCACTCTTCTGGAAAGTCGCACATGAGCCCGCCCTCAGGAAAGCGCAAGGGCGCTGGGGGGCACGTCTTCGCGATGTTCCCGCTGTTGCACGCGACGAGAAGCAGGGCGCCCCAAAGCCTCATGCAGCGATGGTAGGCCGATCCCGAACCAAGCCCCACACCACAGCGCGCGGCGGACACCAGTCGTGATCCAGGTAGTCGAACGGGTCTTCGCAGGTGCACCCCCTAAACGACGGCCCGCAGCCGCATTCCGTACAGGCAGATCACACACATGCACCAGCAAGCGATGTACCGCGTGGCGCAGTGGACTTTCCGCGGCAAACGACATGGCACCGCGCAACGAAGTTGGCGCTCGCGCCAACCGACGGCTCACGGGCGCAGCGCCGACCACACCACCGAGCGCCGA
>DATIQP010000731.1:0-9483 GCA_035470765.1 Polyangiaceae bacterium
GGGCCCTGGTAGCCCGAGAGCTCCGACGCCACGAACGCGGTGCACGACACCGCGAGGGCGCCGAGGACGACGGCGGCGAGGACCTCGCGGCGCATCAGAACCTCGCTCCGGTCGTGAGGAGGCCTCCGCCCGGCAAGGGCGTGAACCCGGTGACGACCCCCGGCGGCGGCTCCTCGTTGCGCGGCAGCGCGAGCGCCACGATGAGCGACACGAGCGCGGCGCCCCAGAGCACGTCGGTCGCGACGGCGAAGCCGATGGCCATGTCCTTCTTGGTGCCGAAATCGGTCGCCGTGCACACCTTGGTGGTCGAGTCGCAGCCGTCGGTGGCGCCCTTCATGAACGAGAGCGAGATGGCCCCCGTGCCGACGCCCACGCCGGCGAGGCTGTAGGCCAGGTACAGAAGGCCGCTCTTGAGCGCGGCGTTGCTGTGGCTCGCTTGGGGAGGCTGCCACGCGCGGTTGTCGCCGTACACGTTGCCCGGCGGTGGCCTCGCCACGCCGGTCGTCGGTGGAGGCTCGGCGCCGGTGCCGCCCGCGGAGAGGGTCAGCTCGCGGCGATCGCCTTCGCGCAGCGTGACCGTGCGCTCGCCCTTCACGTCGCCCTCGACCTGGACCTGTACGACGTGGTTGCCCGGGTTGAGCCGGCGCGGGACGGCCAGCGCCTCGCGGCGCAGCGCCTCGCCGTCCACGTAGATCTGCCCCTCGCCCTGCAGGTGGATGAGGAGCTGCGGAATGCGCGGCTCGAGCTCCGCGGCCAGGGCGTCCGCGTCCTCGCGTGCCTTCTTCGCCTCCGGGGACTCGCCGTGGCGCGCGGGGAGCTGCACGGCGGCCACGAACGCGGCGCGCGCGCCGACCAGATCGCCCATCGAGCGCAGGGTCTTGCCGAGCTCGAAGCCGATGCGCGGCGTCGGCACGAGCGCGTAGGCGGCCTTGAAGCGCTCCACGGCGGCGCCCGGATCGTGCTGCTTGTCGCGCAGATCGAGGCCTTGCAGGAACGCCGCGCGGGCGCTCTCGATGTCCGCGCTGGTCGGCTCGTCCGCACGGGCCACGCCCATCCAGGCGGGAGCGAGCCCGAGCGCGCATCCCAGAGTCGCCGGGAGCAGGAGGCGACGGAAGAGCGACACGGCCTTGGGATAGCGCAGGTTGGACACGGAAAGAAGGGTCAGAAGATATCGGGCTTTTTCGCGGTCGCCGTCGCCGGCGTGGTGGCGGGCGGCGCGGTGACCGTCGCGGTGGTCGTGGCGATCACCGTGGCAGGCGGGTGCGGACTGGTCGCGGCGCCCGGGCGAGACGTCTTCGTGTTCGCCGTCGCGGTCGGCGCCATGTGGAGCGGAGCAAGCTGGTCGGACGCCGTGGCGGCCGCCGTGAGCAACGGCGCGACGGTCGCGGTCGGCGGTGGTGTCGCGACGGTCGCCGTGTCCTCCACGGCGCGCGCCGGCTCTCCGTCGGTGCGCTGGGTGACGTTGCGAGCCACGAGCACGGCGATGCCCACCGCGACGCCTCCGACGAGCGCGGCGATGGCGAGGATGATGGCCACCCACGGACCCATGCCGCCGCCCCGCGCGCGCGTCGCCGACCAGCTCGCGTGGGTCGACTGAGCGGCCACGAGATAGGGCGCCTGCGCCGCGTACGGCGGCGGCGTCTGCGCGCTCGGGAAGCTCGGCCGCTGCCCCGCCACCTCCGTGATCGGCAAGAGGCGCCTCGCGCGCTCGGCCGACGCGACGCCCTCCGGGCCGGCGAAGGGCGCCAGCGCGCCCGCGAGGTCGGCGACCGTGTGGAAGCGGCGCACGCGGTCCTTCTCGAGGCAACACAGGATGGCGGCCTCGAGCGCTGGCGGCACGTCCACGCGGAACGCGCGCAGTGGCGCCGGCGGCTCTTGCAGGATGCGCGCGCACAGCTCGGTCATCGTGGTGCCGTCGAACGGCGCGCGCCCTGCCAGGAGCTGGTAGAGCACGATGCCGAGCGCCCACACGTCCGCCCGGCCGTCGACGTCGCGCGTCGAGACCATCTGCTCGGGCGCCATGTACATCGGCGAGCCGAGCACCGCGTTGGTGGTGGTCATCGCGGCGTCCGGCACGCCCGCGCCGTGGGTGATCTTCGAGATGCCGAAGTCGAGCACCTTGATGAGCGGCGTGCCGTCGGCGCGGCGCGTGAGAAACAGGTTCGACGGCTTGAGGTCCCGGTGCACGATGCCGAGCGCGTGCGCCTCCGCGATCGCCTCGATCGCCTGCAGCAGGTAGAGCACCGCCTCGGAGACGGCGAGCGGCCCGCGCGTGCGGACCAGCGCCGAGAGGTCCTGGCCCTCGAGGTACTCCATCACCATGTAGGGCGCGCCGCTCTCGAGCGCGCCCACGTCGCTCACCCGCGCCACGTGCTCACTCTTGATCTTCACCGCGGCGCGCGCCTCGCGGGCGAAGCGCGCCACCGTCTCGGCGCTCTCGAGCGCCTCGGGCAAGAGGAACTTGATCGCCACGCGCTCGTCGAGCTGGACGTGCAGCGCCGCCACGACGACGCCCATGCCTCCCTGACCGAGGACGCGCTCGATGCGGTACTTCCCGGCGAGGATCTGTCCCGGCTGGATCACGGCTACTCGACGTCGGGTCGGATGGTGACGTTCTCGCCCTCGGGCACGTCCACCGCGACCACTTTTTCAGCGTGCGGATTTTCTACGCGGAGCACCAGCCGATGCTTCCCTGCCGACACCTCGTGCCGGAAGAGCGGCGTTCCGCCGAGATCGCGGCTTCCGTCCAGCACGTGGTCGCACGCGACGGGCTTGCACATGACCGTGAGGAACCCCGTCTTTCCGCTCCCTGGGGCCGGAGGAGGAGGTGGTGGCGGGTGTGGGATCGCGTGCCTGGTGGCGGTGGGACGCGGCGTGAGGTCGAGCGTGGCGATGGGCGTCGCCGGAGGGGCGGGTGTCGTCGCCGTGTGGGTGGGGACCACGGGCTCGTGCGACGCAGTCGGCGCTTGCGTCGGGGCGGCGGCGGCGACCGTGGTGGTCGCGGGCGCGGTCATCGTGGTGGCCATCGCCGTCGTGCCGCGCGGTGGGGGCGCGGAGGTCGCCGTTGCGCCTTGGGCCAGGCGCCACACCACGAAGAACAGGACGAACAGCAGCGCGCCGCCGGCGAAGCCCACCACGGACACGATGGCCACGCGCTTCGCTCGGTCCTGAGGGAAGAAGATCGCGCGGAGCGGGCCGGTGGTCAGCGCCGAGTGAGGGCCTCGCGACGCGGTGCGAAAGGCGTCGGGTACGGGGTACGGTGCGTAGGTCTGGAAGCCGGGCTGCGCCGCGCCGACGCCCGAAGGCGGCGTCGCCGGCAGGAGAGGCCGATCGGGGAAGCTCGGGGTCATCGGTCGCGGCGGGAGCGGGCGCGGCTCGGGCGAATGCGTGTTCGAGGGCAGGCGCGGCGCGACGAAGATGGCGCTCTCGGTGATGTCCGCGTCGCCGGCGATCTCCTTGGGCATGATGAGCGGGCGCCCGGTGGATGCAGGAGCGGGCGCCGGTGCGGTGAGCGTCTGCTCGTCCTCGGGCAACGGCCTGCGGACGGGTGGCGGGGGCGGGGCGCTGACGCGGCTCCTCTCGAGGGGGATCGTCTGGGTGACCGTCGCGATCTCGTCGGAGTCCCCGAGCTTGGGCGGCTGCCGCTTCGGAAGCGTCGGCCCGCTGTCGGACGGCAGCTCGTCGGTGTAGCCCGAGATCCCCGCCGGCGGACCGACGTCGCGCTCCGTCGGAGCGGCGAGCGGAGGGGCGGCGGCGATGGGCCTCTCGGCCGTGGTCCGATCCTCGTCTTCCTCGGCGATCGGCGACCGCATGAGCTCGGTCTCCTCGTCCGGCTCCTGTTCGTCGTCGTGCGTGGTCGAGAGGTCGGGCAGGGCGGCCACTCGCGCTTCGCTCGAGCGAGCGCCGGCATTCGACGTCTCGCTCCGAGGCTTGCTCTGCGGGAGGCTCGAGCGCGACTTGCGAAAGACCTCGGTGGTGTCGGCGGCGGCCTGGAGGCGGGACTCCTGCTCGACGTAGCGATCGGCGAAGAGGGTGCGCATGTAGCGGCCGACGTCGTCGTCGCGGGCCACCATGCCCTTGGCCACGAGCAGCGCCTCGAGCTCCCGCGACAGCTCGCGGGCGCTCGGGAAGCGCTGCGTCGGGTTGCGCACGAGCGCACGGCGCACGAGCGCGTCGAGCTCACCGGGTACGTCGGCCACGAGCTCCGCGAGGGGCGGCACCACGCCGGCCTCGATCATCGCGCGCGTCTCGTCGTCGCTCTTGCGCCAGAACAGGCGCTTGCCGGTGAGCAGCTCCCAGAGCAGCACGCCGAGGGCGAAGACGTCCGCACGCGCGTCGACCACCCCGTCGAAGAGCTGCTCGGGAGCCGCGTACGGCGTCTTGCGCGGGTCGAGCACGCCGTGAGCGCGCGGCTCGAAGGCGCCCTTGATCTTCGTCTTACCTTCGTACGTGATGGCGAGGCTGTGCGGAGCGAGGTCGCCGTGCAGCAGGCCGAGCGGCTTGTTCTCCTTGTCACGGAGGCTGTGGACCGCGTGCAAGCCCTCGGCCGCGTCTGCGATGACACGCGACGCGATCTCCCACGACACGGGCGTGTCGGCCATCTCGAGCCGCTCGATCGCGTCCTCGACGCGCGCCCCGTGCAGGTACTCCATCGCGACCCAAGGCGCGCCGTCGTCCTCGCCCACGTCGAAGAGCGCGGTCACGTTCGGGTGGAGCAGCTTGGCGCCCTCGCGAGCGAGCTCGTAGAAGCGCTGGACGTAGCCGGCCTGGGCGAGGTGCGCCCGGTTGACTCGCCGGATCGCCGCCCAGCGCTGGAACCCCCTCGGCCCCTCGAGCCGCGCGAGGTAGAGCGGCCCCACCGCGTTGTGCCCGATCTCGTCCAGCACGTGGTAGTGCCCGAGCAAGCGGGGGCGGCCCGGCGGCGGGGCGTTGGATCGGGGCTTTCCCGACGGCAGCGGCACGCGGGAATGCTAGCAGACTACGGGCATTTCACCCCAGCAGAGCGCGGCGAGCCAGGCGGATGGCTCAATCGGCGTGCAGATAGCACGCCGACATTCGTGGACGGCACTTCAGTCCGGCCGGAGCAGGGTGCCGACGCCGGTGTCGGTGAAGAGCTCGGCAATGACCGAGTGCGGGACGCGCCCGTCGATGACGTGGACCGAGCGGACGCCGCCCTCGAGCGCCCGCAGCCCGGCGGCAAGCTTGCTGCGCACGCCGTTCTCTCCGAGCAGCCCGTCGGCGAGCCGCGCGCGGAGATCGCTCGCCCCGATCTCGGTGACGAGCTCGCCCTGCTCGAGCAAGCCGGGCGTGTCGGCGAGATAGATGAGCTTGTCGGCCTTGAGGGCGACCGCGACGTCGCTCGCGAGGGCGTCGGAGTCGAGGAGCACGCTCTCGCCGTCCTCGCCGAGGGCGACGGGCGAGAGCACGGGCACGTACTTCGGCAGCATCATCTCGAGCAGGTCGGTGTTGATGGAAACGGGCCGGCGTGCAGTTAGCACGCCGGCACTCTCTCCGGGCAGGTCGATCGCAGCCGCGCCGCGCTTGGTGCGGAACAGGCCCGCGTCCTTGCCGCTCAGGCCTATCGCCGCGGCGTTCTCGCGCGCGCGCCCTTCGCCCTCGGCCGGGTGTGCGCTCGCGTGGTTGAGCAGCGACACGAGCTCGGTGTTGATGCGGCCGGTGAGCAGCATCTCCATCTTGCGCGGGTCGGCGTTCTGAGCGGCCGCCGCCGCGAGATCCCTCGTGCTGTCGAGCAGGTGGGCCAGATCGCGCCCGCCGTGCACCACGATCGGGAGCAGCCCCGCCGAGCGGAGCAGGTTGATGTCCCGCGCGAAGCTCGCGAGCAGCGAGTCGTTGGCGCCGCCGCCGCCGTACGCGAGCACCGCGCGCCGGCCCGAGAAGCGGGCGATGTAGCTCAGCGCCTCGACGAGGAGCGCGCGCTTGAAGCCGGGGCTGTAGTTGGTGAGGCGGTCGTCCTTCTTCACCGTGCCGTCGGGCGTGGCGGTGATGAGCGACGTGTAGTCGGCGTTGATCTTGACGTAGTCGTACGACAGGTCGCACCCCCACGCGATCGACTCGCTCGAGCCCTCCGCGAGGCGCACGTCGATGACCACGCGAGGCTCGCGCATGCGCTTTCGAAGCGCTGTGGCGTCGTGCTTGGCGGGGCCGCGGTCGTCGTAGACGAGCGTGCCCTGGATGGTGACGCGGGCCTTGTCGGGATCGATCGGCCAGCGCTGCGAGCCGGCCCGAGCGCCGACCGTCGCGAGGACGCGGCCCCAGTTCGGATCGGCGCCGAAGATCGCGGCCTTGACGAGGCTCGACCCCGCGATGCTCGTGGCGAGATCGCGGGCGATGTCCTCGCTCGGCGCGCCGCGCACGTTCACCTCGACGAGCTTGGTCGCGCCCTCGCCGTCCTCCGCGATCGAGCGGGCGAGCTCGATGCAGAGATCGACGAGCGCGTCGCGGAACGTCGCGAGGTGCGGCGAGGCGTCGTCGATGAGCGGGTTGCCGGCGAGCCCGTTGGCGAGCAGGAACACCGAGTCGTTCGTGCTCATGTCGCCGTCGACCGTCAGGCGGTTGAAGCTCCGCTGGGTGGCGAAGTCGAGCGCGCTCGCGAGCGCCTCGGGCGTGGCGGCGGCGTCGGTGGTGATGAAGGCGAGCATGGTCGCCATCTGCGGCGCGATCATGCCCGAGCCCTTGGCGAAGGCCGCGATGCGGACCTCGTGGTCTCCGAGGCGAAGGACGCGGCGGGCGATCTTCGGCCGCGTGTCGGTGGTCATCACCGCCTCGGCGGCGCTCTCGAGCGCGGGCGCGAGCTCGGTGACGAGCCGCGGGACGGCGGCCTCGACCTTGGAGACGGGGAGCGGGACGCCGATGACGCCGGTCGACGCGGAGAGCACGGCGTCCTCGGCGACGCCGAGCGCCTCTGCCACTGCGCGCTGCACGCGGAGCGCGTCCTGCTCGCCCTCGGGGCCCGTGAGCGCGTTGGCGTTGCCGCTGTTGGCCACGATGGCGGAGATGCCGCTCCCGGGCAGGCGCCGCGCCGCGATGCGGACCGGTGCGGCCGAGGCCTTGTTCACCGTGAAGGTGCCGGCGGCGGTGCACGGCACCTCGCTCGCGACGAGCGCGAGATCGCGGCGCGCGGCCTTGATGCCTGCGTTGATGCCCGCGTAACGGAAACCTCGGGGGACTGCCGGCATGGGTCGCTCAGGGAGCGAAGCGCACGAGCGCTTCGAGGCCTTCGGCTTCGGGGAAGCCGAGGGCGAGGTTGACGTTCTGGACGGCCTGCGAGGCGGCGCCCTTGAGGAGGTTGTCGAGAGCCGAGACCGCGACGATGACGCCGTCGTCGACCTGGCCGCCGACCGCCGCGAGCGCGGACCCGGCCACCGCGTGAAGGCTCGCGCGGTCGGGCGAGACGACGCGCACGAGCGGCTTGCCCTCGTACGCCGACGCGTAGGCCGCTCGGACGTCCTCGCTGCGCACGCCGCTCTTGGCGTCCACGTACGCCGTGACGAGCAGGCCCCGGCGCAGCGGCACCAGGTGCGGCGTGAAGACCACGCGCCGAGCCTCGCCCGGGCTGGCACGGCGCAGGTGCCGCGCGATCTCGGGCGTGTGTTGGTGCGCGCCGATCTTGTAGGCGCGGACTTGCTCGGCGAGCTCGACGAACGAGTAGGCCTCGTCCGCGCGCCGCCCGGCTCCGCTGATGCCCGACTTGCCGTCGACGACGACGCGGTCGCCCGAGGCGAGGCCGGCGCGAAAGAGCGGCGCGAGCGCGAGCAGCGCGGCCGACGCGTAGCAGCCGGGGTTGGCGACCAGGCGCGTGCCCGGAGGCGGGGCGCCGAAGAGCTCGGAAAGGCCGTAGTGGGTGCCTTCGAGCAGGCGAAGGGCGGGGTGCGAGAAGCCGTAGCGCGCGGGGTAGTCGGCCGCCTCGAGGCGGAACGCCCCCGAGAGGTCGATGATCAGCGCCCGCGTCTCGGAGAGCAGCGCCGGCGCGAGGGCCGCGCTCGTCTCGGCCGACGTCGCGAGCAGGACCACGTCGACGGAGGCCGCGAGCTTGCGGGCCTCGTCGTGCGGGGCGAAGCGTAGCGTGCAGCCGGGCGCGTCCAGCCGGTCCGCGACGAGCTCACCGGCGGCCTTGTCCGAGGTGGCGAACGCCAGCTCCAGCTTTGGATGGCGAAGGACGAGCTCGGCGCACACGGCCCCCGAGTAGCCTGTCGCTCCAATCACGCCGACCCTGCTGGTCACGCGCTGTCCTATACGGGAAACGCTCGCGCGCTTCCACTGCTAACGGCCCGCCGGCGCCGTCTAGTTGCCGACGAGGCCGAGCCAGAGGTTGGTGCGGCCGCCGAGCTTGGACTCGAGCATGAACGCCTCGGCGTTGTACTGCGAGACGCTCTTGACCGTGATGGTCAGGTGGAGCTTCTCGCCGTTCTGGCCCGTGGTGCGGTCCCACGCGAAGCTCAGGTTGGGGGTGCTGCCCTGCAGCGCCGCCGAGTCCATCGCGCTGACCGTCCAGGGGCCGCTCGTCGCGGCGTCGCTGAAGAGGTCGATCTCCACGGTCGCGCTCTGGCCGAGCGGGATGTGGATGCCCTTCGACGTGAACTGCCCGCCCCCGAGCGAGAGCGTGTCCGGCAGGACGGGGACGCTGTTGAAGTAGGGCGTGCCGTCGGCGGGCAAGCAGGGATCGTGGCCGGCCTTGGCGGAGACGTTCGACCAGCTGCGCTGCACGTCGTTGCCGATGTCGTTCGGCACGTAGAAAGCGCCCGGGAACTGGGCGCACATGTCGGCGGTCTCGCCGCCGCCGAGGACGAACTCCCAGTACAGGTGGTTATTGTCGACCTGCCCGTAGGCGGGGTTGCTCGTCGGATAGGGATCGGTGGCCGCCTCGATGATCTCGTGGCTCGACGTCGCCGAGACCGCGTTGAGGCCCGTCAGCCCGCCGAAGCTCGAGCAGCGGGGGATGACCGCGAAGGCGACGTTGTTCGTCTGGTAGGCGATGTTGTCGTGGTAGCCGCCGAAGGCCTGGCAGCTCGTGCCGCTCTGACCGAGCGAGATCGTGGTGCCCGTGGGATAGAAGAGCACGTAGATCGTGTTCGCGTCGGCCGCTGGAAAGGCCGGGTCGCTCATCTTGCCCGTGAGCCAGGTCTTGATGTCGGTATCCGTCGTCGACGCAACGGCGTTCTCGGTGAGCTGCACGGGCGTGGCGATCGAGATCGCTCCGACGCCGTACTCCGTCACCTCGGGGCCCCAGTAGGTCGAAGTCGGCAGCTTGTTCAGGAACGTCGTGATGCTGTCGGTGAAGGCGGTGCTGTCGTTGGCGAAGTAGACGGGCACGATCTTCGGCGCCGCCAGAACGGGACCGCCGCTGGTCACCACCTGCGGCGCGTCGACCTTGAACGCCGGGTACACGTTGCTCGGCGTGCCGTTGTCCACGTCGGGTCCGGCGTCGGCAGGCGCCGCCGTCTCGGGGAGCGCTGCGGCGTCGTC
>DATIQP010000732.1:0-20187 GCA_035470765.1 Polyangiaceae bacterium
CGGCAAGCTAGACGACCAGGGCCGCCCGATCGACGTGGACTGCGACGACAACGACCCGACGGTCTACCCCGGCGCGACCGAGGTGTGCGACGGCAAGGACAACGACTGCAACGGCAAGATCGACGACAACGCGGTCTGCCCCACCAACGAGACCTGCTTCGCCGGCCAGTGCATCACTCCCTGCAACCCGAGCAGCACCACGCCCTGCCCCACGCCGCCGAACCCCCCGAACCAGGTGTGCGACCCGGCCACCCACACGTGCGTGAACAGCACCAAGGCCGGGCCGGGCTCGCCCTGCAAGGCCGACGTCGAGTGCCAGTCGCCGTATTTCTGCGCCAAGGCGACGATCGTCGGCGCGAGCCTCGTCCCGAGCGGCGCGAGCGGCGTGTGCACGAGCCCTTGCTGCTCGTCCGTCGACTGCCCCACGAGCATGGTCTGCTACGCGCCGGGCAACGGCGGCCGCTACTGCGTGGACGCCACCAAGCTCGGACGCGCCACGGGCGGCACCGAGGCGGCGGGCGCCACCGAGACGACGGCCAGCCGGTGCCGCTCCGGTGTCGTCAGCAACGGGCGCTGCATGGACACCTGCTGCAACGACAACAACTGCACCAACGGGACGGCCTGCGTCTTCGGCACCCAGGACTCCCACGACGGCTTCTACTGCGAGACCGGGGCCGGTAGCGGGCAGCAGGGCGCCACGTGCTCCGTGCCGAGCGACTGCCACTCCGAGGCGTGCGTCTCCTACACCTTCTTCTCCCTCTGCATCAACGAGTGCTGCGGCAGCTCCTCGTGCAGCAGCTCCGGCGCGCGCTGCTACTACGAGCAGAGCCAGAGCGGCGACTACGTGGGTCTCTGTTCGGAGAACAAGCAGGGCTCCGGCGCGCTCGGCGCGACGTGCACCGGCAACTCCGACTGCTACAGCGGCATCTGCTACACGGACGCGAGCGGCCAGTACTGCTCGGACCCGTGCTGCGTGGACGATGACTGCGGCACGGGCTTCGTGTGCCGCCCGGCGCCCTCGTTCCCCCGCTGCGTGAAGCAGCTCTGAGCTCGGAGCTATTCGACGGGGCCGTCGCTCGCGGCGTCGCCGTCGGCCGCAGCCGCGTCGACCACGTCGGCGGCGGCGTCGGCGGCCGAATCCGCGGCGGCGTCGCCCGCGTCCGGCTGCTGGACGTCGTTCGCCACGTCGCTGGTGACCACGTCCTGCGGCGGGGTCACGTCCTGGGTCGTGACGTCGGGGAGCGAGCCGTCGCCGCCTCCCGCATCGATCTTGGTGCGATCGAAATCGACGATGAGCTCACAGCCTGCCGCGGCGACCGAGATCGCCACGACCAGTGCCAGGCGCCACGGGCGCGAGTGGTTCGAACGTGCCATCGACCGTTCCTCCTCAGAAGCGAAGCAAGGCCCCGGCACCGCCGCCGTTGGGCGTGATGAACGGGGTGGGGATGATACGCACGGGGTGCTTCTTCGCAGTCGTGCGTGCGGGAGCGCTCGCGCTCTTCGGCGCGGCGTCCTCGTCGTTGGTCAGGAAGAGCACGACGCTGGTCACGCCGAGCGTGATGGCGACGCCGAACGCCATGTCCGCCACGAGCGCGAAGTTCTCTCCGGTGTCGGCGAGGTCGGCCGTGGGGGTCTTGTCGAACTGGCTCTTCTTGTCGAGTGCGGCGATGCCGAAGCCCGTCCCGATGCCGACGGCGACGATCGCGAGGCCGCCGGTGATGAACGCCGGCAGCTTGCTGCGGCCCTCCTTGGGCCCCTCCGGCTTCACCGGCTCGACGGCCTTCGGCGGCATGACCGGGGTCGGCGCCGTCGCGACGGGCGCAGCGGCCTCCGCGGGCTTGGCCTGCAGCTCCGCCTTGATGTCCTGCTTGGCGGCGTACGCGAGATCGAGATCGCGATCGTTGGGCAGGTATCCCGGCAACTCGATGTGGAGGATGTGCTTGCCCGCCGCGACGTCGACGTCGGCCGGCGTAGTGCCCATGGGCTTGCCGTCGATCACGATCGAGGCGCCGGTGGGCGTGGACTCGACGTGGAGGTGCGCGGGCATGGCCTTGATCTGCTCGACGCGCTTGGCGATCTCGTCCCCCTCCTTCTTCATCTTGGCGGGGACGGCCGCGAGGAACTTCTCGTACGCGGCGACCGCGTCGGCGTAGTGGCCGAGGTTGTCCTGGCAGAGGCCGATGTAGCGCTGCGACTGCGGCGTCGACTTGACGGCGTCCGCGGCCTGGAACTCGGGGAGCGCGCCGGCGAAGTCGCCCGCCTTGTACTTCTTCTCGCCTTCGCCGTAGTGCTTCTTCGCTTCGGCGAGGTTGGGCGCGGCGGCGGCAGCCGGGGCGGCCGTGGTGGCCGTGGTGGCCGTGGCCGGCTTCGGCGGCTGCGCGAGGGCGGAGGGGGACAGCGCGAGCGTCGCGGCGAAGGTGCCGGCGACGAAGAGCCCAGCAAACAAGTGCCTCATGGCCTCACACCGTACAAGACGCCCGAACGATAACCAAGCAAAAGTAGGCACCTAGGCCTGGACGAGCTCCACGAGGACTCCGCCGGTGGCGCTGGGGTGGATGAAGGCGACTTTGTGCCCCCTCGCCCCGATGCGCGGCACCTCATCAATGAGTCGCACGCCGATGCCCTTCAAGAGCTCCAGCGCGGCCTCGATCCCCTCGACCTCGATGGCTACGTGGTGCAGCCCCGGCCCACGCTTCTCCAGGAATTTCTCCAGGCCGTCGTTGCCCTTCGGCGCGATGAGCTCGAGGGCCGTCTCTCCCTGCCCGACCGGCAAAAGCAGCGCGTCGGTCTTCTGCGACGCGACGACCTCGCGCACCGAGCCCTCGAGACCGAACGCCGCCTCGTACTTCGCCTTGGCCTCGTCGATGTCGCGCACGCAAATAGCCACGTGATCGATGCGTTTGATCCGGAGATTTCCCATCCGCTCGCTCGTCTTCATGCGATGAAGGTTAGCCTGGTAGGGTTAGAGCAGAAAGGACCGGCGTGATCAGCGATCTGCAGAAGAACCTCACGACGGCGCTGTCGCGCCTGGGGGGGGGCGAGGACGAGCCGCGCGCGCTGGTCCCGTACGAGCCGAACGCTCTGCTCGGCTGGGCCTACCATCGGTTCTTCGAGCACATCGAGGTCGACGAGGCCTGGGCCGCGTCGGTGCGCCAGGCCGAGGCGCGCGGGACGGTGGTCTACGTCCTCCGCAACCTCTCGCCGGTCGACTTCTTCGCTCTCGATTACCTGACCAAACGTCACAAGCTCCCCCAGGTGCACTTCGCCAACGACCTCGGCCTCGGCATGCTCGAGCCGATGGGCCGCGGCTGGCTGCGCGCGCTCGCGCGCGACGAGGCCACCGACGCCGAGGACCTGGGCACGGCCGTGGCATCCGGCGCGTCCGCGGCGCTCTTCCTCAAGCGCCCGCCCACACTGCTCGAGCCCGGCGCGCGCGGCCGGATCGAAGGAGATCGCTCCCTTCGCACGATCCTCGACGTGCAGCGCCAGACGGATCGTCCGATCCTCCTCGTGCCGCAGGTGTTCGTCTGGTCGAAGCACGGCGACGCGGCCAAGCACAACGCCCTCGACGCCGTCCTCGGCCCCCGCGAGTGGCCCGGGAAGATCCGCACCGTCGCGCAGTTTCTCGCGAACTACCGCAACGTGACCCTTCGCGCGGGCGAGCCACTCGACGTCAAGGCCTTCCTGGCCAGCGAGCGGACGAGCGGCGACGACGGCGTCCTCGTGCGGCGGATGACGTACGTCCTTCTGCGCCGGCTCGAGCGCGAGCGGCACGCCGTCCTCGGTCCGACGCGCAAGCCGCCCGATCGCCTGCGCGAGGAGGTGCTGCGGAGCCCGCGGCTCCAGAAGATCATCCAGGACATGGCCGGAGAAGGCGCCGCCGAGCGGCGCGCGCTGAGCCGCAAGGCGCTCTCGATGCTGGAGGAGCTCGAGGCCCTTCCCGACGCGAACGTCCTCACGCTGCTCGACAACGTCTTCGAGCAGACGGTGGCGCGGATGTACTCCGAGCTCGAGGTCGACAAGGAGGGCATCGAGCGAGTGCGCGAGGCCGCCAAGGAAGGCGCGATCGTGCTCTTACCGAGCCACAAATCGCACGTCGACTACATCGTGCTGACGTACGTCTTCTACCACCACCACATGCAGCTGCCGCTCATCGCTGCGGGCGACAACCTCAACTTCGCGCCGCTGGGGCCGATCTTGCGGCGCGCGGGCGCGTTCTTCATCCGCCGCACCTTCAAGGGCGATCGGCTCTACGGCGCCGTGGTCGACGCGTACATGCGACGGCTGCTGCGCGACCGCTGGCCGCTCGAGTTCTTCCTCGAGGGCGGGCGCTCCCGCACCGGCAAGCTGCTCGCGCCCAAGCTCGGCCTGCTCAACATCGTCGTGGACGCCGCGATCTCGATCTCGGAACGGCCCACGTTCTTCGTGCCGATCTCCATCGGCTACGAGCGGCTCGTCGAGGAGAAGGCCTACGTCAACGAGGTGAGCGGCGGCGAGAAGGCGAAGGAGGACGTGCGCGGCCTGCTCGGCAGCGCGAAGATGATCCAGCAGCGCTACGGGCGGCTCTCGGTGCAGTTCGGCGACATCATGACGCTCGACCGCATCCTGGCCGACCTCGACGGCGAGTCGGATCGGCGGCCCGAGTCGGATCGGCGGCCGGTGCCGCTGGACAAGATCACGCCCGCGCGCCGGCGCGCGCTGGTGACGCGCCTCGCGTACCGCGTGATGAACGAGATCAACCGGGTGACGGCGGTGACGCCGGGCGCGCTCGTCGCCACCGCACTGCTCACCCACCGGCGGCGCGGCCTCGCCTACGACGACCTCGTCGCCGCGTGCGAGCGGCTCGGCCGCATGCTGCACCGCTTCGGCGCGCGCTTCTCCCCCTCCCTCGCCTACCCGAACGAGCCCGGCCGCATCCGCCTCGAGGCGGTACGCGAGGCGTGCGATCTGTTCGTCCGCGCGGGTCACGTCGAGGCGCGGCTGCCGGGCGACGCCGACAAGCGCGGGGCGAAGCTGAAGCTCAAGAGCGCGCTACCTGGCGCTTTCTACCTCGTCCCCGACGAACGACGCCTCTCGCTCGACCTCGCCAAGAACATCGTGGTGCACTTCTTCGTCGCGCGAGGCCTGCTCGCCACGGCGCTGGGAACTTCGGGGCCAGTGTCCGTCGACACGCTGCGCGACCGCGTCCTGACGCTCTCGCGCCTGTTCAAGTACGAGTTCACCTTCCGCGCCGACGCGTCGTTCGATCGCATCTTCGAGGAGACGCTCCGCGCGATGGAGGCCGACGGCGAGCTGTTCGCCTCTGGCACCGTGCGCGTCGCCGAGCCGATGCGCGAGCAGGTCGCCCTCTACGTCGAGATGATCAAGAACTTCGTCGAGAGCTACCGCGTCGCGGCCCGCTCTTTGAGCTTGCTGCTTCGTGGGCCGATGACCCCCAAGGAGCTCACGAAGAAGGCGATCGGTGTCGGCGAGCGGATGTTCCTGGCCGGCGAGATCGAGCGCCGCGAGGCGGTCAGCGGACCGGTCATCGAGAACGCGTTGAGCTCGTTCGTCGATCTCGATTACGTGAACCGCCAGGAGGGCAAGCTCGACCTGCCGGAGAGCTACGCGAGCAACGAGACGGTGCGAACGATCGAGGCCAGGATCGCCGCCTTCCTCGAGCGGCGCGACTGATCACGGCCGCGCGTTCGAGCCGCCGCGACGGCGGCGCAGCGCGACCAGCAGGGGCAAGCCGAAGGCGAACAGCGGCGCGGCGCCGCCCGGAGCGGATGTGTGCACACTGCAACCACCCGCGCCGCCCTGATCGGCGTTGCCGCCCGACGTGCCGCCGGAGCTGCCCCCGTCCGGTTTGCCGGTGCTGGGCGGGCCCGGAGGCGCCGCGTCGAGCACGTACACCGCCGGCCCCGTGCCCTGCATCAAGAACGGCTTCGCGGGCAGATCGGCCGCGCGCGCGTAGGACGCCAGCTTGGCGGCCGGCCACGTCACGACCTCGCTGAAGCTCCGGTGCCACGCGGCGAGCGAGTCGGGGCTCGTCACCCAGCGCTTCACCTCGCCGTCGATCATCCACACCTCGGGCGAGCCGTCGTCGCCGCGCACCAGGACCGGATCGTGGGACCAGTCGGCGCCCTGGCCGTAGGCGTCGACGACGGCGTCGGGCTCGGGCGCGACGTCCACCAGGTACGAGAAGCCCCACGCCGTCATCGACGCGGGATCGGTGACGTGGCGCTTCTGCCCGGCGGCGGGGGTGAGCGGAGGCTGCGCGGCGGGGCACTGGATCGTCGCCGGGCTCTGCGCGAGCTCCGGGTTGGTGCCACCCGCCGTGTCGATGCCGTACGCGTGCACCTCGTGCGGTTTGCCGTCGCGTACGCCGAGCGGCACGTCGAAATCGAACGCGTGCTCGCACGACCCGAGCGCGCCGCAGAGATCGTCGCGGTGCTGGTCGGCGAGCACGCGCATGCCCTGCGCGCCGGACCCCGCCGGCCCTCCGAAGTAGAAGTCCACGTCGATGGCCTGCGTGGGCGCGTCCGGGTCCTGCGCCCAGCCGCGGATGCCCGTGCAGTCGGCGCCGTCGAGGTAGCCGCGCGGCGGCGTGTTCGGCGGCCTCGCGTAGGCCTGCAGATCGGAGAGCGAGCCGTTGAACTCGTCGAGGTCCACCGCGCCGCCGATACCGGGCACGCTGCCGTTGTCGGCGTACTGCCAGAACCGCCAGCCGGACCAGCCGCCGGGGATCGTCGGGCAGCTGGGGCCCCAGTTGGCGACGACCAGGTCCGCGTCGACCTGCGGCGCGCCGAGCGAGCCCCAGAAGTAGGGCGCGGTGTAGACCATCGGCCGGCGGCCGATCGCGGCCTTCACGTGGGCGATCCACGCGTTGATGTTCGCCACGATGGTGCCCGCGCCGACGCCGTCGGTCACCTCGACGTCGAGCATGGGCGGCAGATCGCCCTCGCCGAGCGGGCCGATGGCGTTGAGCACGATGTCGGCCTGCGCGATCGGATCGTCCTCGGGGCGGAAGAAGATGTAGCTGCCGCGAATCACGCCCGCGGCCTTCATGTCGGCGTAGTTGGGCGCGAAGTCGGGATCGTGGAAGCCGGTGCCGTCCGCCACGCGGGCGATGCCGAACATCCGGCCCGACGCCTTCGCGGCGTTCCAGTCGATCGAGCCCTGGTAGTACGACACGTCCACGCCCTGGACGATCGGGCCGCCCGCGCAGACGACGAGCGCGTCGTTCGAGCTCGCGAGCGGACCGTCGCCGGTGGGGGCGGCGCACGCGACGGCGAGCGCGGCGATCGAGAGCAACCATGAGCGGCGAGGCATGACCCCATCCCAAGCAGCCCGCGTGCCAGCGAGCGGGCTCGCGACGGGTCGCTGACGCCGGCTAGGAAGCGACTTTCGCGCGTCGCGAGGGCTCGCGAGATCGCGAGCGGGCGCGACCGTGGGCGCCCGCCATGGATGATCGGATCCCCCTATTTCGTGCCGAACAATCGATCGCCGGCGTCGCCGAGGCCCGGGACGATGTAGCCGTGGTCGTTGAGGCGCTCGTCGATCGCGGCGGTGAAGATGCGCACGTCGGGGTGAGCGTCGTGGAAGGTGGCGATGCCTTCGGGGCACCCGAGAAGGCAGACGAACCGCAGGCTCGCCGGCTTGCTGCGCTTCACGCGGTCGACCGCGGCCACCGCGGAGTTGCCCGTCGCCAGCATCGGATCGCAGATGATGACGTCGCGATCGGAGAGATCGTTCGGCACCTTGTAGAAGTACTCGACGGCCTGCAGCGTCTTCGGATCGCGGTACAGGCCCACGTGGCCGACGCGCGCGTTCGGGACGATCTTCAACATGCCGTCGACGATGCCCTGCCCCGCGCGGAGGATGGCGATGAGCACGAGCTTCTTGCCGTCGACCACGGGCGCCGAGATCTTCGCGAGCGGGGTCTCGATGGGCTCGTCGCGCAGCTTGAGATCGCGCAGCGCCTCGTAGGCGAGGAGCATGGAGATCTCCGAGAGCAGCGCGCGGAAGCTCGCCGTGCTCGTGTCCTTCTTCCGCATGAGGGTGAGCTTGTGCTTGATCAGCGGGTGAGCGACGACGGTGACCTCGGATGCCATCGGCGGCCACGATAGCTCACTTTTTCGCCCATCTGTGGTAACTCAAACGGGATGCGAGCTACGCCGTCTCGCACCTGGTTGTGGCTCGCGTGCGCCGCCCTGGGTGGCTGCGCCAGGGCCCCCTCGCCGCTCTGGCCTCAGCTGGACGGGTCGATCGGCATGACGCACCGAGGCGTGCTCGCCCACGGGGAGGAGATGCCGGCGGCCGGCCGCGGCTACGGTTTCCTGCGCGACAACGGCCGACACTTCGCCACGCGCCGCTTCGCGCGCGCGGTCGAGAGCGCGGCGGCGGCGGTCGACAAGGAGCGGCCGGGCGCGACGCTCGTGATCGGCGACGCGTCGAGCGGCACGGGAGGCCAGCTCCCTCCGCACTTCTCGCATCGCGCGGGGCGCGACGTGGATCTTCTGTTCTACTGGCTCACGCCCGACGGCGCGCCCGTCAGCGATCACGGCTTCTTGCACGCCGGCCCCGACGGGCTCGCGTGGGACGAGGTCCACAAGCGCTTCCTCCGGCTCGACGTCGAGCGACAGTGGCTGCTCGTGCGCGCGCTGCTGACGGACGAGACGGCGCGGGTGCAGTGGATCTTCGTCCACGACAACGTCAAATCGCTGCTGCTCGAGTGGGCCGAGGCGCGCGGAGAGCCCACCGAGATCGTCTGGCGCGCGAGCCAGGTCATGCTGCAACCCAACCCCGGCGGCCTGCACGACGACCACATCCACGTGCGCACCGCGTGCGACGCCGACGAGCGGGTCCACGGCTGCGAGCCGTTCGGGCCGGAGCGGCCGTGGCTCGCGCTGCCGCCGCCCGCCCTCGCCGAAAGCGACACCGAGCTCGTCGCATCCATCCTGAGCCCGAACACACCCGCGAATGCGATCGCCGTCGCCGTCCCGCCGCCCTGAGGCTCACGGCAGGCTCGTCCTCGGAGACGCGCTGGACGTGGGCTCGCACCTCGCGGCCGCATCCGCCGAGCTCGCGTACCTCGACCCGCCGTTCGCGGTCGGCGTCCGCTTCGCCGCGCGCACGCAGAAGGGCGAGCACCGGGCGAAGGGCAAGAGCGCCTACGACGACGTGTGGCCGTCGATCGACGCCTACCTCGCGTGGCTCCGGCCGCGCCTCGAGGCCGTCCACGCCGTGCTCGGCGAGGCGGGCACGATGTGGCTGCACCTCGATCACCGTGCCGTACACGAGGCCAAGCTGCTCTGCGACGCCGTGTTCGGGCGCGCGCGCTTCTTCGGCGAGATCGTCTGGGTGCCGGGCAACGGGAGCAAGAGCCGCCGGGGCCCCGGGATCACCCACCAGACGCTGCTCGTCTACGCGAAGAGCGACGCGCCGGTGTGGAACGCGCGCGACGGGATGCTCCGCGAGCCGTACGCGAAGACGAGCCAGTCGATGCACTTCAAGCGGACCGACGCCGCAGGACGCCACTTCCGCGAGCGCGTCATCGCCGGCAAGGCGTACCGATACTACGCGGACGAGGGCCGCGCGCTCGGGAGCGTCTGGACGGACTGCCCGGCGATGGTCGCCAACACGCCGCTGCGCAAGGAGACGACCGGATATCCGACGCAGAAGCCGCTGCGCCTGCTGGAGCGCATCGTGCGCGCGTCGAGCCGGCCTGGCGCGCTGGTGCTCGATCCTTTCTGCGGCTCCGGCACGACGCTGGTGGCCGCGGCGACGCACGGGCGGCGCTTCTTCGGCTGCGACGTCGGCGAGCTCGCCGTCGAGACCGCCGCGCGCCGGCTCGCGGACGCGGGGTTCAGCGTTCGTAGATGATCAGGTTGTGGTAGCGAGCCTCGGCGCCGCCGGGGTTCTCGTAGACGTGCGGCCGGTCGGCCACGAACGCGATCGAGTCGCCCGGGCCGAGGTCGTAGACCTCGTCGTCGACGCGCATCTTGAGCACGCCGCTGAGGACGATGACGATCTCGCGCGTCCCGGGAGCGTGCGCCTCGGCGCGGTGCGAGCTGCGCGCGTGCACGCGGAGCTCGTAGGCCTCGACGAGCGGCGAGACGCCGGCCGGCGCGAGCGGGCGGCTCTCGAAGCGGCCGTCCGTCGAGCGGAGGAGCTGCGCGTCCCCACGCCGGAGCACGCTCACCGAGCCCGAAGCCGGCGCGCCGATGAGCTCCGCGAACGGGATGCCGAGGCCCACCGCGATCTTCCAGAGCAGGCCGACGGTCGGGTTGGTCTTGCAGGTCTCGATCTGCGAGAGCGCGGCGCGGCTCACGCCGGAGGCCTTGGCGAGGTCGTCCAGCGACATGCCCCGCACCTTGCGGCGGTGGCGCAGGTTCTCGGCGACGCGGCGGCCGAGCTCGGCGGCGCCGACCTCGTCGCCCAGCGTCAGCGGCTCGGCTCGCTTGGTGGCGTCGGGGGAAGGGGCGGAGGCGGCGCGTCTGCTGGCCAAGATGGCGTCACCATACCAGAGTCCGTTCCGTTCTTGCGAAGGCTCGCGCCTGCCGCCAGCCACTCCCCCAGATCGCGGAGCGCCCGCGCCGCCATCGCCTCGTAGCGGACGTGCTTCTTGGCCCTCATCGGCAGCGGGGCGACGTGCGCCCAGGTGATGTTCGACGGCTGGTAGTCGGCGTTCGGCCGCGACAGGTGGCCGAGGATGCCGCCGAGAGCGGTCGTCTTCGGCGGAGGCGCGACGCCCGCGAGCAAGAGGGCGCACAGGAAGCCTCCGGCGCAGCTCTCGACGTAACCCTCGACGCCGCTGACCTGCCCCGCGAGGAAGACGCCCGGCCGCGCGCGCAGCTGCATGCGCTCGTCGAGGCACCGCGGCGCGTCGATGAACGTGTTGCGGTGGACGCTGCCCATCCGCATGAACTCCGCGCGCTCGAGGCCCGGGATCATGCAAAATACACGTTTCTGCTCCGGCCACGTCATGCGCGTCTGGAAGCCGACCATGTTGTACGCCGTCGCGCCCTCGTCCTCCTGCCGCAGCTGCACCACGGCGAAGGGGCGCTTGCCGGTGCGGGGGTCCTCGAGGCCGACGGGCTTCATCGGTCCGAAGGCGAGGGTCATCTCGCCGCGCACCGCCATGACCTCGATGGGCAGACAGCCCTCGAAGTACCTGACGTCCTCGAAGGCGCGCGCCTCCACCTTCTGCGCGGCGAGCACCGCCGCGACGAACGCGCGGTACTGGGCCTCGTCCATCGGGCAGTTGAGGTAGTCGTCGCCGCCCTTGTCGTAGCGGGATTTGCGGTAGACGATCGCCGTGTCGATGGAGTCGGCCGCCACGATGGGCGCGATCGCGTCGTAGTAGGCCAGGTGCTCGCGCCCGACGGTGCGCGCGAGGTCCTCGGCGAGGGCCTCGCCCGTCAGCGGGCCGGTCGCGAGGATCACCGGGTGATCCATTGCCGGGATGCCGTCGACCACGCGGCGCTCGATCCGGATGCGCGGGTGCGCGGCGAGCGCGCTCGTCACGCGCTCGGAGAACCGCTCTCGGTCGACCGCGAGCGCGCCGCCCGCGGGGATGGCGCTCTCGTCGGCCGAGCGCAGGATCAGCGACCCCGCGCGCCGGAGCTCCTCCTTGAGCAGGCCCACCGCGTTGGTCAGCGCGGCGCCGCGCATCGAGTTGGAGCAGACGAGCTCGCAGAACTGGTCGCTCGTCTGCGCGGGGGTGCGCGCGTGCGGCTTCTGCTCGACGAGGACGACGTCGAAGCCGCGCTCGGCGAGCTTGAACGCCGCCTCGCACTCGGCGAGGCCGGCCCCGACGATCGTGACGCGCCTCTCCGCATTCGAGTCCGAGCTCTCGCTGCGCTCGAGCGTGCGGCACTCGGTCATGCGCGCTCGACGGCCACGACGCCCTGCACCTTCTGAAGGGCCTTCATCACGCCCTTGAGCTGGTCCATGTCCGTGCACAGGAAAGTGAAGACGTTGACCGCGCGGCCGTCGTCGCCCGCCCGGCAGTTGGCTTCGCTGATGTTGATGCCCTGCGCGCTGAACGTCTGGCCGACCGTCGCGAGGATGCCGGGCCGGTTGGCCGTCACGACGCGGAGCTGCACGGAGCGGTTGATCTTGGCCTTGGTGTCCCAGGCGATCTCGACGCGGCGCTCCGGGTCGGTGTCGAACGCCTTGGGGCAGCCGCGCCGGTGGATCGTCAGGCCGCGGCCGCGCGTGATGAAGCCGAGGATGTCGTCGCCCGGGAGCGGGTTGCAGCAGCGCGCGTAGCGCACGAGCACGTCGTCGATGCCGTTCAGGCGGATGCCGCCCTCGTCCTTGCCGGTGACCTTGCGGACGAAGGTCTCGATGCGGCCCTCGCGCAGCTGCGGCGGCGGGAGCGAGGGCGCGCCCCCCTCGGCCTCGGCCTTCGGCGCGACCACCGCGAGCACGTCCTCCGGCGAGATCTTGCCGTAGCCGATGAGGACGAAGAGCTCGTCCTGGTTGCCGACGCGCAGCGCCTCGAGCAAGCGCCGCATCTCGGCCTCATTTCGTATGAGCCTGGCGAGCGAGACGCCGCCCTTGTGCAGCTCGCGCTCGAGCAGCTCGCGACCGAGCTTCTGCGACTTCTCGCGCGCCGCCGCGCGGACGTAGTTGCGGATCTTGGCGCGGGCGCGTGTCGTGACGGCGTAGTCGAGCCAGTCCTTGCTCGGGTGCTGGTTCGGCGAGGTGAGCACATCGAGGACGTCGCCGCTCTTGAGCTTGTAGCGAAGCGGCTCGAGCTTGCCGTTCACGCGAGCGCCCGTGATGTGATCGCCGAGCTGCGAGTGGATCGCGTAGGCGAAGTCGATCGGGCCGGCGCCGCGCGGGAAGACGCGCACGTCACCCTTGGGCGTGAAGACGTAGACCTCGTCCTGGAACAGGTCGACCTTCACGCCCTCGAGGAACTCCGCCGGGTCCTTGAGCTCCTTCTGCCACTCCATCAGCTGCCGCAGCCAGCCGAACTTCTGCGCGTCGCTGTCGGCCACGCCGCCGCCGCGCTCCTTGTACTTCCAGTGCGCCGCGATGCCGCGCTCGGCCACGCGATGCATCTCGTGCGTGCGGATCTGGATCTCCACGCGCTCGCGGCCCGGGCCGATGACCGTGGTGTGGAGCGACTGGTACATGTTCGGCTTGGGCAGCGCGACGTAGTCCTTGAAGCGCCCCGGCACCGGCAGCCACTGCGAGTGGATGACGCCGAGCGCCGCGTAGCAGTCGCCCACGCTCTCGACGAGCACGCGGAACGCGATGAGATCGTGGATCTGATCGAGCCCGCACTGCTGGGACTTCATCTTGCGCCAGACCGAGTAGAGGTGCTTCGCGCGGCCCGTCACGTCGGCCTGGAAGCCCTGCTCGGCGAGTCGCGCCTGGAGCGTCTTGCAGACGTCGGTGATGTACTTGTCGCGCTCGCGCTTGCTCTTCTGGATGGCCTGCGCGAGCTCGCCGTACGCGTCCGGCTCGAGGTACTTGAACGACAGGTCCTCGAGCTCGCTCTTGAACGACTGGATACCGAGGCGATTCGCGAGCGGCGCGTAGATCTCCATCGTCTCGCGGGCGATGCGCTCCTGCGCCTCCGGCTTCATGTGCTGGAGCGTCCGCATGTTGTCGACGCGGTCGCAGAGCTTGACGAGCAGCACGCGAATGTCGCGCGCCATCGCGACGACCATCTTGCGGAAGTTCTCGGCCTGGCGGTCTTCCTTGGAGGTGAAGTTGATCTTGCTGAGCTTGGTGACGCCGTCGACCAGGTGCGCGATCTCGCCGCCGAACTCGCGCTCGACGTCGTTCAGCGAGGAGAGCGTGTCCTCGACCACGTCGTGCAGCAGCCCGGCGCAGATGCTCGAGGTGTCGAGGCGCAGCTCGGTGATGATGCCGGCGACGCTCGCCGGGTGGATGAAGTACGGGTCGCCCGACTTGCGCAGCTGCCCCTGGTGCGCCTTGTAGCTGTAGTCGTAGGCCCTCTGAATGAGCTCTGCGTCGGCCGTGGGGTGATACGCCTGGACGCGGTGGATGAGGTCTTGGGCCTGCAACATACGTTTTTACGAGTATGGGAAAGCTAACACCTGGGATCTAGGCGAGCAATTGCAGGGGTGCAAAGGCGAAGGCTGCGGCTATGAAAGTGGATTGCAAATGAGGAGCGCCTCCGTCTACGTGCACTTCCCGCACTGCCTCGAGAAGTGCCCCTACTGC
Organism: Polyangiaceae bacterium; assembly: GCA_035470765.1. GTDB lineage: Bacteria > Myxococcota_A > Polyangia > Polyangiales > Polyangiaceae > DASXHD01. Next base: position 14,194 of record DATIQP010000732.1, read on the forward strand.
GATTTCGTGTCGTACAAGACGGCGCGGGAGGCGATCGACCACGCGGGGTACGCCGACGCGGTGCTGCGCGAGCTCGATGCTCGCGCTGGCGCCTTCGAGGGCCGGACCGTCGGGAGCCTGTTCTTTGGGGGCGGAACGCCGAGCTTGTGGGACCCGCGAGAGCTCGGGCGCGTGGTGCACGCCGTCCGCGGCAGGCTCGCGACGGCCGGGGACCTCGAGGTGACGGTCGAGTGCAACCCCACGTCGCTCGACGGCGATCGCGCGGCGGCGCTGGCGGACGCCGGCGTGGACCGACTCTCGATCGGCGTGCAGTCGCTCCGCGACCCGCAGCTGCGCTTCCTCGGCCGCCTCCACGACGCCGCGGGCGCCCGGCGCGCCGTCGAGCAGGCGCTCGCCTCGCCGATGCCGCGGGTGTCCGCCGACCTCATCTTCGGCCTGCCCGAGCAGACGCCCGAGGGCGCCGCCCAGGAGGCCGCGGAGCTCGCGGGCCTCGGCCTGCGTCACCTGTCCTGCTACCAGCTCACCATCGAGCCGGGGACGCGCTTCGGCGAGCTCTCGCGGCGCGGACGCCTGCCGCGCGCCGAGGACGGCGCCGTCGCGGAGGCGTTCGTCGCCGTCGAGGAGGAGCTCGGGCGGCGCGGCCTGCTCCACTACGAGATCTCCAACTACGCGGAGCCGGGCCAGGAGGCTCGCCACAACCTCGGCTACTGGCGCGGCGACGAGTACCTCGGGCTCGGCTGCGCCGCGTACGGCTTCGTGCAGACGGGGCGCGGCGCGGGGCTGCGCTGGCGCAACGACATCTCGCCGGAGAACTACGTGCAGCGCACACGCACCGTGCGACAGGGTGTCCCGGCCGCGGACGACGGCCTCTCGACGACGTGCGAACCGCTCGACGCCGAGGCGCTGCTGCGCGAGCGCATCATGCTCGGCCTGCGCGTGGCCGGCGGGCTGGATCTCGCCGCCGCAGGCGACGAGCTCGGCATCGATCCCATGACGCGCGAACGCGAGCGCACGATCGCGTGGCTGGTCGAACGCGAGCGCGTCGTCCACGAGGGCTCGCGCCTGCGCATCCCGCCCCGCGCCTGGCTCTTCGCCGACGACACCGCCGCCCGCCTCTTCTGAGGTATCCTCCCGCCATGCCCTTCGACGTGGAGCGGCTCCTCTCGCTCGGCCGCGTGTCCTCGGTCGTCCCCTCGCCCGGCGGCGCGTGGCTCTGCGCCGCCGTGGCGCGCCTCGACGAAGGCCGGGCCAGGTACGTCTCGGACCTCTGGCGCGTGCCGCTCGACGGCTCGCCCCCGAGCCACCTGACGCGTGGAAAGTACAACGATCGCGCCCCGTGCTTCCGCCGCGACGGCGCCCTGGGCTTTCTCTCCAAGCGCCCCGTGAAGGACGCGGGCATGCCCGCGCGCGGCCCGCAGGAAGCCGACGACGAGGAGCGCGATCAGGTCTGGCTGCTGCCCGCCGCGGGCGGCGAGCCCTTCCCGCTCACCGACGAGCCCCTCGGCGTCTCGCAGTTCCGGTTCGCCGCGGAGGGGGACCTGCTCGTCGTGGTGAGCGACATGCTCGACGCCGTCCCGCTCGGCGACCAGCGCGCGCGCGCCAAGGAGCTCGGCAAGAAGGGGCCGACCGATCTGCACTTCCGCAACCGCAGCGGGCCCATCCGCCACTGGGATCACTGGCTGGGCCGCGAGCGCCCGCACGTCGTCGTCTTCGACGACCGCGGCGGGGTCCGCCGGGACCTCACGCCGACGGCCCGCGACGAGTACACCGGGGACCTCGCGATCGCCGCCTCGCGCGACGGCACGCGCGTGGCCGTGACCGAGCGCGTGGCAGGCGACGACCGGCTCATCGACTGGGCCATCCGCCTCTTCGACACCCGCGAGGGCACGTCGCGCCTCGTGGCTCACGCGCCGCGCCACGAGCACGGCCACCCGCTCTTCTCGCGCGACGGCGAGCACCTCTATTTCAACCGCTCGCGCCGCTCGAAGGACGCGCACGGCAAGGTCGAGCTCTGCGAGGCGGGCCTCTCGACCGGCGACACGCGCGTGCTCTGCGAGGCGTGGGACCGCTGGCCGATCCCCCAGGCGATCCACGGCGATCACGGCCTCGTCGTCACCGCGGACGACGAGGGCACGGTGCCGGCGTTCCTGGTCGACACCCGCACGAGCGCCGTCGTGCGGATCACGCGGCAGGCCGACGGGGGCAGCCACGACGGCCTCTCCGCGATGGACGACGGGCGCATCGTCGGAATCCGCCACTCCATCCGGCAGCCTCCCGAGCCCTTCGTCGTCGAGGCCACGCGCGATGCCTCGCCGCGCATCGTCGCGCGCCTCTCCGGCTTCGACCCGAAGGAGGCCGAGCACGTCGTGACCTCGAGCTTCGACGTGAAGGCCAAGGACGGCGCGCGCGTGCAGTCGTGGTGGGTCGAGCCCACGGGCGGCGAGCGACAAGGCACGCTGCTCTGGATCCACGGCGGGCCGATCGGCTTCTTCGGCGACGCCTGGCACTGGCGCTGGTGCTCGCTCGTGATGGCCGACGCCGGCTGGGCGCTCGCGATGCCCAACCCGCGCGGCTCGACGGGCTTCGGGCAGGACTTCGTCGAGGGCATCTGGAAGAACAGCTGGGGGACGACCTGCTACGAAGACATCATGTCCGTGGCCGACGCGGTCGAGCGCCGGCCGGGCGTCGACAAGTCGCGCATCGCCGCGATGGGCGGCTCGTTCGGCGGCTACATGGTCAACTGGATGGGCGGCCACACGAAGCGCTTCGCGGCGCTCGTCACCCACGCGAGCCTGTTCCACCTCGAGGCGATGTGCGGCGCCTCCGACTACGGGCCGTACTTCGCCATCGAGATGGGCACCACCTCGTGGAAGGACCGCGCCGAGTTCGAGAAGAACTCCCCGCATCGCTTCGTCGGCGAATGGAAGACGCCGACGCTCGTGCTCCACGGCGAGAAGGACTACCGCGTGCCCATCTCCGAGGCGCTCATCCTCTTCGACGCGCTGCAGGAGCACGGCGTCCACAGCGAGCTGGTCGTCTTCCCCGACGAGAACCACTGGATCTTGAGGCCGCGCAACGTCGTCGCCTGGTACGACCACGTCCTGCGGTTCTTGAGAGAGCACGTCAGCGGATGAGCGACGCGTGATCCCCGAGATCGCCGAGCCGCTCCTGGACGCCTCGCTGCGCGATCTTCGCCGCGCGCTCGCCGCCGGCCACCCGATCGACGCCGCAGCCCTCGACGACACCGAGTACCGCGGGATCACCCTCGGCCCGAAGATCCTCTCCAAGCTGTCGTGGAAAACGTTCCAGAAGACGTTCCACCGCGACCGCGGAACCGGCAAGCTCCGAGGCTGGAACGTCCGCATGGAACAGACGGGCATCGACGGGCCGCCGGTCCCGATCAAGAAGAACGGCGTACCCAAGACGTGGGGCCACTACTCGGTCTACGAAGCCAAGGGCACGCGCCTCGCGGCGCCCTACGACCAGGCGCTGCTCATCGACTACGGCGTCCGAGGCAACGGGCTGCTCGTGGGGCGCATGCGCGATCCGCTCGTCGCGGTCGAGGCGGGCAACCCGGACATCCTGCTGGGGGTCAGCTACCTCGACCTCGGCTGGTTCCGGATCATGACGCCCACCTACTTCCTCCTGCTCCGCGAAGGCCCCCTCTCCTACGTCCCGCCCCTGCCCTGACACGTAGGTCGGTCGATGGCGATGAGAACGGGAACATTCCCGTCCCCCTTCCCGTTCCCCTTCCCGTTCCCTGTTCCGTATTCGTCCTTTCGGAGCTACGAGAGTCCCCATGATTCCCCGCACCTCACCGGCCGCGCTCGCGGCCGCCCTCGGATTGGCCGCGCTCGCGCCGGCGGCCCTGGCGGATCAGCCCGTGAAGGCTCCGCCCCCCGCGCAGCACCCCGTCACGGCCGCGAAGCCCCCGCTCGCCGCGACCGTGCACGCCGTCGCCGCGGCCGCGCCGGCGGCGCCTGCGCGCCTCGCCGTCAAGCTCGACATCCACCGCGCCAAGCTCGACAACGGCCTGCGCGTCGTGCTCGCTCCCGACCGCACCACTCCGACCATCGCGGTCGACGTCGTCTACGACGTCGGCGCGCGCAACGAGGAGCGCGGTCACGCCGGCTTCGCCCACTTGTTCGAGCACATGATGTTCCAGGGCTCGCACAACGTCGCGCGCGGCGAGCACTTCAAGCTCGTCTCCAGCCACGGCGGCACCCTGAACGGCACCACGAGCGAGGACCGCACCAACTACTTCGAGATGCTCCCCCAGAGCGAGCTGCCGCTCGCGCTCTGGCTCGAGGCCGACCGCATGAAGTCGCTCGACATCTCGCAGTTCAACTTCGAAAACCAGCGCAAGGTCGTCGAGGAGGAGTTCCGCATGCGCGTCTCGAACGCGCCCTACGTGCCCTCCGAGATCCGCCTCCAGAGCATGGTCTTCGAGGGCTACTGGCCTTACGAGCACCCCGCCATCGGCGACATGCAGAACCTCGAGGCCGCCCAGCTCGAGTGGGTGCGGAAGTTCCACGACGAGTACTACGCGCCGAACAACGCCGTGCTCACGGTGTCCGGCGACTTCGACCCGGACGAGTGCATGCGGGTGCTCAAGACCTACTTCGGCGACATCAAGCCGCAGCCGGGCGTCCCGCCGTACCAACCCGGCGCGATGCCCCCGCAGAAGGCGCCGCGCGACGCCGTCATGGAGGACGCGCACGCGCAGCTCCCAGCCATCCTCGAAGGTTGGGCGATTCCAGCCGCTCGCAGCCCGGACCACTACGCCCTCGAGATGCTCGCCATGCTCCTCTCGGACGGCGACAGCTCCCGCCTGCAAAGCTCGCTCGTCCGCCAGCGCGCGATCGCCACCGAGGTGGACGCGAGCACGAGCGACCACCGCGGCCCCGACCAGTTCGAGATCTCGGCGAAGGTCGCCTCGTCGTCGAACGTCGCGCAGGTGCAGAGGGCGCTCGACGCCGAGCTCGACAAGATCAAGCACGCCCCGCCGACCGACGAGGAGATGCGCAAGCTCCGCAACCGCATGGAGGCGCGCTTCCTGTTCGGCCTCCAGTCGAACATCGCTCGCGCGCAGCAGCTCGCCGAGTTCGAGCTGTACTGGGGCGACGCGAACCTGCTGACGACGGAGCTCGACAAGTACCTCGCCGTCAAGAAGGAAGACATCCAGCGCGTCGCCGCGCAGTACCTGAAGAACGAGACCCGCTCGCGCATCGAGGTCAAGCCGGGCGGCTCGGGCGAAGCGAAGAAGGGAAGCTGATCGCCATGCGCAAGATCCTCTCCACCCTCGCCGTCTCGTTGCTCTGCGCGTGCGGAGCCAGCCCCCAGGCGTCCGCGCCGCCGCACCTCGACCTCCCCGTCCCGCCCGTGCACGGCGCGACCGCCGGCCCTGCCGCCGGAGCGCGCCAGGCGCCGCCGAGCTCGCTGGCGTCCAAGCCCTCGCCGTTCCCGTCGATCGCGCGCAGCTCGCTCGACAACGGGCTGCGCGTCGCCGTCGTCCCCGCCCGCGCGCTGCCCATCGTCCAGATCCGCGTCGTGATCGGCGCGGGCATCGGCTACGGCGGGCCCGGCGCCGCCCAGCTCACCGGCGAGATGCTCAAGGAGGGCGGCACGCGCGCGATGACCTCCGCGCAGGTGATGACGCGCATCGAGACGCTCGGGGCCTCGCTCTCGGTCGACGTCGACTTCGATCGAACGACCCTCGGCCTCGGCGTGACCAAGTCGCACCTCGACGAGGCCCTCGCGCTGCTCGCCCAGGTCGCGATGGATCCGCGCTTCGACTCGGCCGAGCTGCGCAAGCTGAAGGCGCGCCGCACCGACGAGGCGCGCGAGGCAGCCCGCGGCAGCGGCAGCTGGTCGGCCACGCGTCTGCTCTTCAAGGAGCTCTACGCCCCGACCAACCCGTACTCCAACTACGATCTCGTCCCGAGCGAGATCGCGAAGATCAACGAGCAGACGCTGCGCGACTTCCACAAGCGC
>DATIQP010000733.1:0-1524 GCA_035470765.1 Polyangiaceae bacterium
TCGTCGTGTACGCGTCGATGGCCGTCGCGGTCGCGCTCGCGCTCGGCTTCGCGATCTCGCATCGCCGGCACACGCGCTCGCACGGCTTCGTGACCCTCGACGCCTCGGGGGTGTCGCGCATCGACTTCTCCGGCCGCGAGGGCCACAAGGTCGCGCGGCTCGCGTCCTGGGGCCAGCCGTTCGGCGTGACGCTCCTGGCGAGCCAGGCCAGGGGCAGCGCGCTCATGGCGTTGACCACGCCCACCCAGACGCGATTCTTGGGGGTTCGCCTCGACGGCGCGGCGGCCGCGACGCTGCTCATGCAGTCGTCCATCGTCGCCGACGGCGACGCCCTCGCCGCCCACGCCCCGCCCGAGGCGTCGCTCAGCGCCGAGGACGCGCTGCTCCTCCTTCGCGTCATCCGCGAGCGCGCCCCGCAGGCGCTGCACCGGCTGTTTTTGTCGGGGACGCGCGGCGAGCGCATCGTGCTCGACGGCGCCGAGCTGCGCGTGGCGGCAGACCGGCTCTTCGATCTCGACGCCCCGCTCGAGTGGCGCGGCTTCCTCTTCCACGAGGCGATGGGCGTGTCGGCGAGCATCTACCAGGCCACGTGGATCCGGCAGGGCGCGTCCGAGACCGTCCTCGTCGCACCGATGCCGACCGAGCTGCTCTTGTCGGCGAAGGGCGAGGCGCCCGGCGCGAAGCGCTCGCCTCGCGACGCGCAGCTCTTGCAGGCCAACCCGGACAAGCCGCCGCCGCGCGAGCTGCGGACGGGCATCGAGCGCGTCTTCATGTTGCCGCTGCGCGAGGCCCTGGCCCGCGCCCCTCGCGCCTCGCGCAACGCGCCCCCCTCGCGCCTGTCGTCGTCCCCTGACGCGGGGGCTTAAGTCGGAAAAGGTGTCGGCCGCCCGTCTGTGATAGACGGAGCGCATGGCACGGCCCTACTACGTCACGACGCCGATCTACTACGTGAACGACGTGCCCCACCTCGGCACGGCGTACACGACCATCGTCGCCGACGCGGTGCGCCGCTATCAGCTGCTGCGCGGCCGCGACACGCGCATGCTGACGGGCACCGACGAGCACGGGCTCAAGCTCGAGCGCGAGGCAGCCGCCAAGGGCGTCACGCCCAAGGCCTTCGTCGACTCGATGAGCCAGCGCTTCCGCGACGCGTGGCCCAAGCTGCTCGTCGAGCCGGATGACTTCATCCGCACGACGGACGAGCGCCACGAGAAGCTCGTCCAGTGGATCTGGGAGAAGGTCGCGCAGAAGGGCGACCTGTACCTCGGCCACTACGAGGACTGGTACTGCGTCGGCTGCGAGTCGTTCAAGACGGAGAAAGAGCTCTTGCCGGGCAACATTTGCCCGCTGCACAACAAGCCCGTCGAGCGCGTGAAGGAGGAGACGTACTTCTTCAAGCTGGCGAGCTACGCCTCGCGGCTGCTCGACCTCTATCAGGCCCACCCCGAGTTCATCGAGCCGGAGTCGCGCCGCAACGAGGTCATCAGCTTCGTGAAGGGCGGGCTGCACGATCTCAGCGTCTCG
>DATIQP010000734.1:0-4909 GCA_035470765.1 Polyangiaceae bacterium
CGGCGCGCTCGGCGGGCGGGCGGTGCTCTGGAAGGAGATGAACGTCGATCACTGGAAGGAGCAGATGGCGCTGCGCGATCCGGCGCTCGTCGTCGTCCAGTACGGCACCAACGAGAGCGAGATGGGCGTCATCGACGACGCAGCCTACGGCAAGTCGATGGGCGATCTCGTCGAGCACCTCAAGACGGCCGCGCCCGAGGCGTCGATCCTGGTGGCCTCGCCGCTCGACCGTGCCGAGCGCGACGAGAACGGAAACCTGCGCTCGCTCAAGTTGATCCTGAAGATCGTCGAGCTGCAGCAGCAGATCGCCAAGGAGCACGGCGTGGCGTTCTGGAGCACGTTCGAGGCGATGGGCGGCAAGGGGTCGATGGCGAAGTGGGTGAAGAAGGGGCTCGCAGGCGGCGACCTCACGCACCCGTCTCCCGCGGGCGCGCAGATCCTCGGGGACCTCTTCTTCAGCGCGCTCACGACCGGCTACGACGCGTACGCGTCACGGCACAAGGACGCGCCGCAGAATTGATGCCCCCCCTCGGCCATGCTCGGGCTCATGCTCGCGCCGCCACGAGGCAACGGGGGCTCACTCGGCGGCGCTGCGCGTGAGCCCTGCGCGTGGCCGTCCCCCCCACGCCGGGTGCTCCGTGGTCCGCGCGACACCCCCGCACCCGCCGGGGGGGATGAACGAAATCGCCACTGTCCGGGGCCGGGCCGTCACCCTGAGTCCGGAGACAACATTGGTTGCACAACCAACATATTGACCGATCGACAAGTGATCTTCATATGGATGGGAGAAATTGATTGGCTGCACAACCAATATATAGCTCCTCGTGGGCGCCCCCCGCCTCCGACTCCGTCCATGGTTTCAGCAGCCTCCACTTCGATCCCCCGATCGGGAGCGTGCCGCTGCGCTTGCGGCGGCCCGGACTGACCGACCCTCACAGTGGGATGGCGACGAACGGCGCGCTCCCCGCGCCCGCGTTCGGCAGCGGCTCGTCAGGCGTCGGAAGCGGCGGCGGCTGCGTCGGCGCCGGCGGCGGCGCCTTCGGCGTCAGGCCCTTCTCCGCGCGCCACGACGCGTACGCGGTCAGCAAGTCCGACGCGAACGCGTTGCCGAGCAACGCGTAACCTTCGCGTGCGAGGTGCGTTCGATCGCGGCGCGCGCGCGGCGGATCGAGCTCGGCCCACGCGGCCACGGTGCCCGGGCCGCCCATCGCGGCGAGTTGATCGTAGAACGCGCAACCCGCCGCACCCGCCACGCGGCGCTCGACCTCGATGATCTCCTGGATCCTCGGCGACGTCACCCACACCACACCCCCGTCCCGGCTCGGCCCGGCCGACGGATCGGGGATGGCGCGGTCCGGCGGGCCGAGGAGCATGCACGACGCGGCGGGGGCTGCGCGCGCGATCCTCCCGAGCGCGTCGACGAGCTGGCGCTCGATGCGATCGAGCGGCTCCTCGTCCGCCGACTCGTTGGTGCCATAGGCGAGCACGACGAGCTGCGGCACCATGTGCCGGATCTGCTCGGCCATGTGCGACTCGTTCCACTGCAGCGTGGTGGACGCCCGCGCGCCGTTGATCCCGAGCGCGTCGAGCACGAGGCCGACTTTTGCGCGATCGAGCGACACCCCGAACAGCCGGACCTCGCCGTCGCCGCGCGCGCGTACCTCGATCTTGTGCGGGCCATCGGGCACGTCCACGCTCTTGAACGCGGACTCGGCCGCCTTGGCCTGTGTCTTGACCGTCGCGAGGTCGTGGCCGTCGACGATCAGGTCGAAGCTCCCGCCGCTCGGCTGCTCGAAGTAGTCCACCTCGATGCGCGACGCGGGCGATTCGATCTCCGACCACGCGCGCGCGTCGCGCCGGGCGGTCACGAGGCACACGCCGCCGAGCCCGTAGCACCCGTCCCCGACGAACCGGCCGTGATCGAGCTTGCCGTGCTCCGGCGACCACTCGCGCGTCATGCCCGGCGCGTGGAGCCCGTCCTGTAGATAGGTGCGCCACGGGCGGCCGATGGCGACGAAGCCCCGGCCTCCGTCGCCGAAGCGAGCCTGGAGAACGTGCCGCGCGGTGCCCGTCTCGAGATCGGCCGCGGTGTGCGAGTCGCCGAACTGCAGGACGCGCACGTCTTCCTGCGCAGCGCCGTCGTCGAGCTTGGCGAGGGCGTCGAAGAAGCGCGCGAGCGCGCCCACGTTGTCGAGCGCGCCTGCCTTCGTCGTGGCGGCGCCCGCGTCCATCGGCGCCGCGGCTTCGGTCGGAGCGCTCTCGGACGAGACCGTCGGGTGCGCTGGCGCGACGACGCGCTCGCCGCGGTCGCCCATAGCGGTGGACTGACCGCAGGCGAACAAAAGGGCCAGGGTGTAGAGCCTCCGCGCGCGCAAAGTGGTTGCTCCCTGCTTAACTAAGCATTTTACACGCGGGCGCGCGAGTTTATTGCCCTACGATCGGCCTTTCCGAACGCCATGGCGCGGTCTTGCTTCGCTCTTTTCCTCTCGCTCGGGCTCGCGCTCGCGCTGCCGGGCACAGCTCGCGCGGACGACGCGGCCCCCGGCGCGGAGCCGCAGTCGAAGGGCTTCGAGTACTCCCCGTACGAGCGCGAGACCATCCAGATGGTCACCCAGAAGCTCGGCGCGGCCCTCGACCCCTCGCCCGACGGAAAGACCATCGAGAGCATCGACACCGAGCGGCTCGACGTCTTCGAGCGGCGCGACTTTCTCCCCAACTTCCTGCGCTTCGTGAACGCCCTCCACGCGACGACGCGGCCGCGCATCATCCTGCGCGAGGTGCTCCAGCACGTCGGCGAGCGCTACAGCCAGCTCGCGATGGACGAGACGGCGCGCAACCTGCGCGCGCTCGTACCGCTCTCGCTCGTGCTCGTCGTTCCGCTGCGCGGGAGCGCGCCCGACCGCGTGCGCGTGCTGGTCATCACCAAGGACGTCTGGAGCCTGCGCCTGCAGTGGGACATCCAGCTCACCAACGGCGGCCTGCAACGCCTCGTGCTCCAGCCCGCGGAGACGAACCTCGCCGGGCTCCATCAGACGGTCGGCGTGAATTTTCTGTACCAGCCGCTCTCCACCGCGCTCGGCAGCTACTACTACGTGCCTCGCCTCTTCGGCACGCGCGTCGCGCTCACCGCGAGCGCCAACGCGATCTTCAGCAACGCGACCGGCGCGCCCGAGGGCTCGTTCGGCGCGATCGCCGCGGCGCAGCCGCTCTGGTCCACGAGGACCGAGTGGGCCTGGGGGGCCAACGCGCAGTGGCGGAACGAGGTCACGCGCGTCTACTCGAACGCACACCTCGCCACGTTCGGCACCGAGGCGCGCTCACCCATCTTCGGCGGCGACGAGACCGGGGTGCGCACGGTCGCGCGATCCGAGCAGCGCGACATCCCGTACGAGTACCGGAGCCACATCGCCCAGGCAGCCGTGAGCGTCGCGCGGTCCTTCGGCTGGGCGTACAAGAACGACCTCACGCTCTCGGCCGAGGCGACGCACCGGCAGTTCCGGACCGACGACCTGTCCGGCTACGACCCCGCGGAGGCCGCGAAGTTCGTCCAGACGCGCGTGCCCGTGAGCGACGACCGCGCGTACCCCGCTCTCGAGTGGCGCAGCTACACGACCAACTTCCTGCGCGTCCTCGATCTGGAGACGCTCGGGCTGCAGGAGGACGTGCGCCTCGGTCACTGGGTCGACGTGAAGCTCTACCCGGTGCTGAGGGCCCTCGGCTCGAGCCGCGACTTCTTCGGCGTCTACGCCGAGGCTGGCTACACGGTCCCGATGCGCGACGGCGTCGTGCGGCTCGACGTCGCGACCACGACCGAGACGACCTTCGCCGAAGTCATCCAGGGCGTGGTCGACGCCAACGCCTACGTCGCCTCGCCGCGCACGCCGATCGGCCGCTTTGTCTTCTCCGGGCGCATGCTGAATCGGTACGCCAACTACCTCAACGTCGTCTCCTACCTCGGCGCCGACACGCGACTGCGCGGCTATCCGTCGAGCTACTTCGCGGGCAAGGACATGGTCGCCGCGAACCTGGAGTACCGCTCGCGCGCGCTCGAGATCCTCAAGGTGCAGATCGGCGGCGTGCTCTTTTACGACGCGGGCGAGGCCTTCGACGGGTGGTCGAATTTCCAGCCGGTCCACGACGTCGGCTTCGGGCTTCGCGCGCTCTTGCCGACGTTCGACCGCGTCGTCTTCCGCGCGGACGTAGGCTTCCCCATCTCTGCCTCGCCGCTGCCGCCCGGCGTCGGACCTGTCACGTTCTTCGTCACCTTCGCCCAGGCCTTCTCGCTGCCCCAGACCGGGCTCAAGTCGAGCAACGCGGGCTCGCTCGTGCAGTAAGATGTCGCCATGCCGACCTCACTGTTCGTGGAAAAGGCGTCGCACGTCGCCGACGTCGTCGTGCGCACGCCAGGCAAGGGAAACGCCCTAGGCCCGGACTTCTGGCGCGAGCTCCCCGAGACGTTCGCCTCCCTCGACGCCGACGCCGCCGTGCGCGCGATCGTGCTCCGCGCCGACGGCCCGCACTTCACCTTCGGCCTCGATCTGGTGTCGATGATGGGCGAGCTCGGCGGTGCGCTGAGCGGCGGCCTCGCCGACGCGCGGACGAAGCTACACGAGACGATCCTGCGCTTGCAGGCCTCCGTCTCCTCCATAACCCGCTGCCGCAAGCCGGTCATCGCGGCGATCCACGGCCTGTGCATCGGCGGCGGGGTGGACGTGACCTCCGCGTGCGACGTGCGCCTGGCGAGCCGCGACGCGCGCTTCAGCGTCCGCGAGGTCCGCGTCGCGATGGTCGCCGACCTGGGGAGCCTGCAGCGCCTCTCGCGCATCGTCGGCGAGGGGCACGCGCGCGAGCTCGCGTATCGCGGGAACGACATCGACGCCGAGCGCGCGCTGCGCATCGGCCTCGTCAA
>DATIQP010000735.1:0-17304 GCA_035470765.1 Polyangiaceae bacterium
GCGCTCGGGCTCGGCGGCTACCACGGGGTCCCGTTCGTCCGCGCGGCGCTCAGCGGAGAGGCGTCGACCGTGGAGCTCTTGCAGTCGCTCCCGCCGGGCGAGCGGCCCGACTGGCTCGCTCTCTACCCGAACTGGTTCCCCGGCATCACGAAGAGCTTCGGCCGCGAGGTGATGCTCGTCACGCTCGAGCACAACGTGATCTGCGGCGGGCCGACCAAGGGCATCTACCGCGCCGACTGGTCGCCGCTCGACGTGCGCGAGGCGCCTCTCGGGCGCGTGGTCGACGAGCTCGACGTCGCCGAGGTCGAGAGCGAGGCGGCGCACGCGTATCGCTCACCGGCACCCCGCGGCGGCTTCGCGACGCTGGCGGTGCTGCCGTCGAACGACGGTCGCGCGATGTTCGACGGCGGCCGCATCGTCCCGGCCTCGGAGGCGGAGCAGTTCGTCCTCCGGGCCGGCGCGGAGCACGCAGTCCTCGTGCTCCGCAGCGACGCACCCGTCGACGCGGAGGTGCGCGCCGGCGCGGCCGCGAGCCACCTGGTCGCGTCGCCGCGACAGGGCAGCTGGACGTACGCCGAGAGCGAGCCGGCGGCGCTGCGCGCGGGCGACGTCGTCACCATCCGGGCCATCGCGCCGCTGCGCGACTTCCACGTCTGGCTCCTCGCTCGCTAGAAGCGGCTACTCGCTTCCAGACCGCCGCTTCCGCGGCTCGAAGCCGAACGCCACGTACACTTCGTCCGGGATCCGCATGGGCCGCCCCTGCGTCACGTCGACGAAGCCCCAGGTCGTCATCGCTCTGGCCAGCGGCGTATCGTCCGCGGCGCGCACGATCTCGGTCTGCCGGTGGCACTTCGCGGCCATCACGCTGACGACTCTCGTACGCACTTCGAGGGCTTCACCGCGTAGCGCGGGCCGCAGATAGTCGAGCTCCTGGCGCCTCACGACGAAGACACCGCCGAGCCGCACGTACCCCTCGAAGCCGAGACCGACGGCCGTCGAGTGCGCGACGGCCGCGTCCTGGAGCCAGCGAACGTAGCAAATGTTGCTGGCGTGACCGAGCTCGTCGATGTCGGACTCGGCGACCTCGAGGCGGTGTCGGTACCAGGGAGTGACGATGTCAGACGACATCCGCGCACCTCTTTACAGGAAACTCGACGTGCTCGCACGGAATGTGCAGAGTGGCGACGCACATGACGACCTTCGGCGGCGAGACGCTCGCCACCCTGCGCGAAGTCTGGCTCATGCCGCGTGACATCGGCACCATCGTGCCGGCGGCGCGCCACGGGGACGACGTCGTGGTGCTGGTGCACGGCTTCCTCGCGAGCGCCGGCGTCTTCCGGCCGCTGCGCCGGCGCCTGGAAGAAGAGACGGGTGCCCACGTGGCCTCCTTCTCCCACGCGCCGGGCGCGCGCGTCCACCGCATCGCCCACGCGCTCGCGCACCTGGTCGACCGCATCCCGCACGGCGCCCGCATCCACCTCGTCGGACACAGCCTCGGCGGCATCGTCGCGCGCTACTACGTCCAGGAGCTCGGCGGGTACGCCCGAGTCGTGCAGACCATCTCGCTCGCCGCCCCGTTCGGCGGCGCGCCCCTCGCGTCGCGACTTCCGGTGCTCGTTGGCTCCGAGCTCCGCCCCGGCAGCGCGCTGCTCGCGCGCCTGCGCCGCCGCGCCGCCGAGCACGGCGTGGCCCACCTCTCCATCGCCGGCACCCACGATCGAACCGTCCCCCACGACGCCGCGCTCGACTTCCCCCACGGCGAACGGGTGAGCCTGTCGGGCCGAGGCCACAACACGCTGCTCTTCGATGCCGACGCGGCGACCGCGATCGTCGAGCGGGTGCGCGCCGCCTCGCGCCGCTGACGCCCCTCGCCTCCTACTTGCTGCCGTCGTCCTTCGCCTTGGGCAGCGGCGCCGGCTCCTTCGCTTCCTCGGTCTTGATCGAGTAGCGGACGAGCGAGCGGAGCACCGAGTTGCGATCGACGTTGCCGAGGATCGTCTTGAGGTCCTCGTAGATGCTCGGATCCACCAACAGCGCTCCGAGCGTCCCCTTGCCGTTGCGCATGTCGGCGACGATGGCGCGCAGGTCGTCGCTCATCGCGTTGACGTTGCCCATCAGGTGCTGCGAGTCGGTGTCGCCGTAGACCAGCGCGTGGAGCAGCCCGTTGCCCGTCCGGATGTGCTCGAGATCCTTGTGCACCTCGCTCATCGCGCCCGCCGCGTTCCCCGACAGCTCGCCGTCGTAGAGCAGCGCGTGCGCGATCCCGGGCCCTTGCCGCAGGTGCGTCGTCGCGTCGTGCGTGTCCGCGAGGATCATGTTCAGCTGCGACGTCGACGAGTCGACGTTGGCGAGGATCTGGTCGACGCGGTCGGCCTCCTTCGGGTCGAAGATGAGCCGGTGCGCCGTGCTGTCCTTGTGCGCGATGCCGTCGAGGATGTCGCGCAGCGAGGACACGCTGCTCGTGAGATCCTCGGTGAACTCGGGCTTCGAAAAGGCCTTGGTGCCTTCCTGCAGGTTCTCGAGCACCAGGTCCGCCTTCGCCACGACGTTGTCGAGCTTGGCGACGTACGTCCCGATGTCGAGCGGCTCCTCGGTCTGCATCGGGTCGTTGGGATCGAGCACCGGAGCATGGGAATCCGCGAGCGAAAAATCGATCATCTTGTCGCCGAGCAGGCCCTTGTTGACGACCGTCGCCACGGTGCCCTTGTATTTGATCGTCTTGCCGTCGGGCTCGTAGATGGTCTTGCGGATGCGCGGGGCCTGGTCGCGCACCACCTCGAGCGAGACGTAGACGTGCGGATCGGAGGGGTCCTCCGCGTACTTCACGCGCGCGACCGTCCCCACGTCGACGCCGCCCATCGCGATGGGCGAGCCGGCCCGCAGCCCGGCGACGTTCGCGTAGACGGCGGTGTAGGTCACCTTGCGCTGCCAGAACTTGCGGTTCTCGCCGATCAGGAACACGCCGAGCCCGAGCACGATCAGCCCCGCGACGACGAAGAGCCCTACTTTCTTCTCCTTGGTCACGCAATCCTCCGGGTCACGGCGTCACGACGTGGCGAGCAGCGAGGCGACGTCCTCGGTCTCCGGCGCTCGCCCCTCGATGAAGTCGCGGACGAACGCGTCGTTGGAGTTCTTGAACTGGTCCACCGTGCCCGCGAGCCGCACCCTCCCGCGGTGCAGGATCGCCATGCGGTCGGACACGTGGAAGGCGGTGGCCATGTCGTGGGTCACGACGATGCTCGTGAGCTTCAGCGCCCGTTTGATGCCGTTGATCAGGTGCGCGATGCGGGCGGTGTTGATCGGATCGAGCCCGGTCGTCGGCTCGTCGTAGAGGATGACCTCCGGCTGGAGGGCCAGCGTGCGCGCGAGGCCGACGCGCTTGCGCATGCCGCCCGAGAGATCGCTGGGGCGCATGCCCTCGATCCCCGGGAGGCCGACGAGCTCGAGGGACTGCTGTACGCGCCCCCGGATCTCGTCCTCGCTCATCGTGTTCCAGAACTGCTCGCGAAGACCGTAGGCGACGTTCTCGCCCACGTCGAGCGAGTCGAAGAGCGCCGCGCCCTGGAACAGGTACGCGATGCGCCGCCGGATGCCGACGAGCTCCCGCTCCTGGAGCTCGGAGACCTCGATCCCGTCGAACTTGATGGAGCCGCCGGTCGTGGTCAAAAGACCGATCAGCATCTTGAGCATGACGCTCTTGCCCACGCCCGAAGGCCCGAGCACCGTCATGACCTCTCCGCGGCGGATGTCGAGCGTCAGGTCGCTATAGATGACCTTGGGCCCGAAGTGCTTCTGCACGCGGGAAAACTGGATGAGGACTTCGCCGGGCGCGACGGTCACGCCGGGATCCTAGCACTCCTCACCTGCTGTCGACGCGGATGGTCATCCACACGTCGTCGAGTGAAAGCTCGGCGCGCACCGTGTAGGTAATGTGGAGGTCCGAGGGACGGCCGGGGTGGCCGTCGAGGAGGATGCGCGTGCGCGTCGGATCGATGCGGCCCGTGACGCATTGCCGATGTGCCTGCACCGGCGAGATGGTCACCGACGCCGGATCGACGGCGGTGATGACGCCTCGCACGCGGCGCTGCGTCGCCTCAGGCGCGTCCGTGGCGGAGCCATACACGCGCGGCGCAGCGACCGAAACGGACGCCGCCGTCGCGAGCATCATGAGAATCGCTGTCGCTCCACGCTTCATGGCACACCCCCGTTGTGTGCATCGCCGCCTGATCCACGGGCCGTGAATCACCCCTGCCATACACCCGCGGGCCTCGGCTGTAAAGACCGGGTGAGCCGTACGGAACCGAGCGGAAGGACTGCAGTTTCTGCAGGACCTGCAACCGCGCGAGATCTTGATTCACTCGCGGAGCTGCCCCGCGGCCCGACCCTCAGGGCGAGGTCGCGAGGCCTTCCTTGCCCTGGCCCTTGCCGGGCTTGCTGTCCTTCTTGTGCTTCTCGCCGGCGATGCCCTTGCCACCCGTGCGCTTGCCGAGCTCCTTGTCGATCCACTCCGTCAGCGGAGCGGCGACGTAGATGCTCGAGTACGTGCCGGCGACGATGCCGATGACCATCGCGAGGGCGAAGTCCTTGATGACGCCGGTGCCCCAGATGAAGAACGCCACCATCGAGAGCATCGTCGCGCCGGAGGTGAGGATGGTGCGCGAGAGGGTCTCGGAGACGCTGAGGTTGATGATCTGCCAGAAGGAGCGGCCGCGATGCTTGCTCAGGTTCTCACGGATGCGGTCGTAGACGACGACGGTGTCGTTCATCGAATAGCCGACGACCGTGAGGACGGCGGCGATCGTGGAGAGCGTGACCTCTTTGTGCAGCAGAACGAAGGCCCCGAGGACCACCATCGCGTCGTGGATGCAGGCGACGACGACGCCGGGCGCGAACCGCAGGTCGAAGCGGAACGCGAGGTAGAGCATGATGAAGACGATCGCGATGGCGACCGCGTTGCGGGCGCTGTCGCGGAGCTGCTTGCCGGCCTTCGGGCCGACCCACTCCACGCGCAGCGGCTTCTCCGGGACCATCTCCGGGCCGAGCTCCTTCTGCAGCCCTTCCATGAGCTGATCGCCCTTCGACTGGAGCTGGATCTCGACGTGGTGGTCGCGCGGGTTGAGGAGCTGCGGGTTGGTCGCGGATGCCCGCAGCGTCACACCCTGCACGCTCCGCACCTGCTCGGTGATCTTCGCGAGGTCCGGGTCGGTCTCGTAGCGGGTGTCGATCTTGTCGCCGCCGACGCTGAACTTCACCTCGGTCGCGCGCACCTCCGGCGGGCAGCGGGCCTCGTCGACCTTCTCCCCGTCCTTGGAGTAGCAGAGCGCGTGGCGCAGGGCGTCCTTGTCCTTCTCGCCGATCGCCGTCACTTCCTGGACGCGGATGAGGAAGTGGTACGGGTTCTTCTCGTCGACGACCTGGACGACGTCCGGCTGGGCGAAGCCGACCTTCTCGACCGCCGTGCGGACCTGCGCGGTGTCGATCTTCTTGAGAAAGGCGACCTCGACCTCGGTGCCGCCGCGGAAGTCGGTGCCGTAGTTGGGGCCGGGATAGAAGATCAGGACGGTGGAGGCGGCGACGAGAATGATGGACAGAGCAATCCACCACTTTCGCACGCTCATGAAGTCGTAGACCCGACCGGGCTTGAAGAACTCCATGGCTAGAACTCCGCTCCCACGCTGAGGCGCTTGATCTTCGCGTGACGCGTCCACCAGTCGAAGACGAGGCGCGTGCAGAAGACGCCGGTGTAAAGGCTCGCGATGATGCCGACGATGAGCGCGACGGCGAAGCCCTTGACCGGGCCGGTGCCGTACTGCGCGAGGATGAGGCCGGAGATGAGGACGGTGACGTGGCCGTCGATGATCGACGAGAAGGCCTTGTCGTAGCCGGCCTCGACCGCGGCGCGGATGCCGCGCCCGGCACGCAACTCCTCGCGGATGCGCTCGTTGATGAGCACGTTCGCGTCCACGGCCATGCCGATCGTGAGCGCGAGGCCCGCGATGCCTGGCAGCGTCATCGTCGCCGAGAACGAGGCGAGGATCGCCATCTGCAGCATCAGGTTGAAGAGCACCGCGATGTCGGCCACGACGCCGCTCTTGCGGTAGTAGAAGATCATGAACGCCAGCACGAGCGTCACGCCCACGAGCATGCCCTTGACGCCCTGGTGAATCGCGTCCTTGCCGAGCGAGGGGCCGATGAGCGACTCGTTGCTCGGGCTGATGGGAGCGGGCAGCGCGCCGGAGCGCAGCACGAGCTCGAGCTTTCGAGCCTTGGCAAGCTGGACCTCGGGGTCGCCCTCGCCGAGGGTGATGGTGGCGTGGCCGCCGCCGATCTTGCTGCGGATGACGGGCGCCGAGTTGATGACGTCATCGAGGATGATGGCGAAACGCCGCTGGACGTTCGCGCCGGTGACCTCCTCGAAGCGCTCGGCGCCGACGTTGTTGAACGACACGGCGACGAGATAGCCGCCCATGTGCTCGGTGTCCTGGTTGACGGACGCGTCGGTGATGAGGTCGCCGGTGATCTCGGCGCGGTGGTAGAGGTAGAACGTCCTCCAGCCCTTTTCCTCGGTCTTGAGCGTCTCGGGGTCGTAGTCGACGACCTCCTCGTAGCCGACCTCGTGATCGTCCGGGATGCCCTGCGCGGACGCCCACTTCTTGAGGCGCTCGAGCGCCTGCGCCTGCGTCTCGTTCGGCTGCTTCTGCACGCGGATGAAGTGCGTCTTGATGCTGCGGCCGGGGCCGTCGGGCGCGTCCTCGTCGTAGACGGCGAAGCCCTGGTTGGGCGGCAGACAGTACGGGTCGCCGGGCTTGCAGTCGTCGGCCTCCTTGTAGCGGCCGAAGAAGTCGCGGGCGCCGGCCTCGTCCACCATCTTGAACTCGAGGCGCGCCGTGCGGCGGATGATGTCCTTGATCTCGTCGAAGGCGGCTTGGTTCTCACCCGGCACCTCGACGATGATGTCCTCGTCGCGCGTGGTGACACTGGCCTCGCGCAGACCGAGCTCGTCGACGCGCTTGTTGACCGTGTCCTTCGCCTGGCTGACCGCCTTCTCGCGGATCGACGACTCGACCTCGGTGCGGATCTTGAAGGTCACCGCGCCCTCGCCCGGCCCGCGCTGCATCGACAGCTCGGTGGCGAACTTCTTCTGGTAGCGCTCGTCGAGCTTGTTCACGTCGTTCGGGTCCGTGAACTTCAGCCGGATCGTGTTCGACTCCGGCATCGAGACATGGACCTTCTCGTCGAGCTTGGCGAGCTGGTCGCGCGTGACGAGGCCTTCACCGGAGTGGAAGCCGTAGATCGTCGCGAGCTCGTTGCGCATGTCGTTGGCGTAGTTGTCGCGCTTGTCGCGGATCGCCTCTTCCACCTCCACGGTGTAGACGAGCCGCAGGCCGCCTCGCAGGTCGAGGCCGGGGGCGATGCCGAACGTGATGTGGTTCCTGACGTACGACGGGCACTTGAGCTTGCCGTCGGTGGCCGTGTCGAGCGTCGGCCAGAGGGCGATGAAGCCGGCCACGAACGTGACGGCGACGAAGCCCACCTTCAGCCGCCACGTCGAGTCCATGACCGGCAGCATGCTGAAGAGCGCCCACACGACCACCAGGCCGCAGACGACGACGCCCCAGAAGTTGTCGGCGCCGCGGTGGAAGGCGTAGGCGCCGGCGATGGCTACGGCGATGAGGATCAGCGCGTTGCGCCGCGACGAGGTCATGGCCTTACTTGGACTCCAGCGCGTTCTTCGGGGACTTGTCTTTGTCCTTCGTGTCCTTGTCCTTGTCCTTCGTGTCCTTGTCCTTCGCCGGCGCTCCGGTCTCGAACGGGCCGAGCGCCGAGGCGAGGACCTGCACCGTCACGCCCGGCGCGATCTTCACCTTGGCGATGCGGTCGTCGATGTCCATGACCTCGCCGACGAGGCCGCCCGCGATGACCTTGTCACCCTTCTTCAGCTTCGACCGGGCGTCGGTCTCGCGCTTGTTGCGGCGCCACATGATGAAGATGAAGGGCAAAAACAGCAGGATGAAGAAGAGGGGCGAGCCGAAGATCCCCATCTGCGGGGGCGGCGGCTGACCTCCCGCGGCCGGAGGCGTGCCTTGCGACGCGGGCGCGGGCTGAGCCGGCGCTTCGGCGGCGGGGGTGCCGGCCTTGGGGCCGGACGGCTGGAGCATGAGGGCGGCAAATTCCACGGAGGACTCCGAAATCAGTGCCGTACGCTCCGCAGAAGCGAGAGCTCGGACTGAGGTCCGCGCTGCAGGCGCGGCCGACGGCCCGAAGGGCACGACGACTGACACGTAAAAAGCCCGCGAGGGATAGTCTTTGGGGCCGCTCGCGTCAACTCGCCTGGGGGGCCTGCCATTCCGACGCCGCGCCCTTCGGGCTGTCGGCCCGCCTGCGGCGGGACCTCAGTCACGGGTCTTTGGCGCACCGAAAACCCACGTTCGGGCCGGCTTCCAGGGCCGAGCCCCAGTCCCGGGCGCTCGTCCGGGCGTCGATCGGGCGAGAGAGCCAGCCGCCGCCGCGCAGCACGTGGCTCGCCCCGGCGGTCGGGCGCACCCCGAGGCCGACGTGCTCGGCGTACCAGTCCGCGGTCCACTCCTCGACGTTCCCCGCCATGTCGAGCGCCCCGTAGACGCTCGCGCCCATCGGGTAGGTGCCGACGCGCGCCGGGTGGCGGCCGGTGCAGCTGCGCGCCGTGTTGTCGTTCACGAGCGTCGCGGCGTAGTAGCAGCTCGTGGCGTTGCCCCAGGGATAGCGCAGCGCGCCCGTGCCTCGCGCGGCGAGCTCCCACTCGCCCTCTCGAGGCAGGCGCTTGCCGTTGGCGCGGCAGTAGACGTCCGCGTCCTGCCAGCGCACGCAGCTCACCGGCAGCTGGTCGTCGCCGAGGCCGTAGGTGCAGAGCGCGCTCGTGCGCTGCGGCTCGGCGCAGTGCCCCGCCTCGACGCACGCGCGATAGGCCGCGACCGTGACCTCGGTGCGGTCGATCCAGAACGAGTGGGCGCGCGCGATGTGGGCGGGCTTCTCGTTCGGCGCGGCCTTGGCCTCGTTGCTGCCCATCGTGAAGTGCTCCGCGGGGACGAGGAGCATTCCGTCCTTCTGCGGGACGGCGACCCGGACGGCGGCGTGGGCCGGCGGCGGGACGGCCTCGGACGTGGCGGGCTCGGCCTCCTCGGTGCCGTCGTCGACGCCCGCCGGGGTCTGCGCGAGCGCGACCGAGGCGACGGCGACAATGGAGAGCGCGAGGGCAACGAGCGCGCGACGCATGCCCGATCAGAGCAGGTTGGCAGCGAGCTCGGCCAGGTCGCTGCGCTCGCCCTTGGCCAGCACGATGTGCCCGGCCAGCTTCTCGCCGCGGAACTTGTCCGCCGCGATCGTTAGGCCGTTCGACGCGCTGTCCACGTACGGGTTGTCGATCTGGTACGGGTCGCCGGTGAGCACGATCTTCGTCCCGTCGCCGGAGCGAGTGATGATCGTCTTCACCTCGTGGGGGGTCAGGTTCTGCGCCTCGTCCACGATGATGAACTGCTGCGGCAGCGACCGGCCGCGAATGTACGTCAGCGGCTCGACCTGGATCTGCCCGCTCTCGAGCAGCTCGGCGTAGGCGCGCGGCCCGCGCCGCGAGCCGGTCGAGAAGAGGAACTCGAGGTTGTCGAAGATGGGCTGCATCCAGGGGTTGAGCTTCTCGTCGACGTCGCCGGGCAGGTACCCGATGTCGCGCCCGAGGGGCATGACGGGGCGCGACACGAGCATGCGCGTGTAGGCGCCGTCCTCGATCGTCTTCTTGAGGCCGGCGGCGATGGCGAGCAGCGTCTTGCCCGTACCCGCCTTGCCGACGAGCGTCACGATGCGGATGCTCTCGTCGAGCAAGAGGTCGATGGCGAAGCTCTGCTCCTTGTTGCGCGGGCGCACGCCCATCACGCCCTCGCGCGGCGTGCGCAGCGCGACGACCTCGCGCTTGGTGGCGTCGTGGCGGCCGAGCGCCGTGTGCGACGGTGCCTCGCGATCGCGCAAGAGGACGCAGAGGTTGGGTTGCAGGTCGTCCCGGTTGAGCGGGAGGCGGCCCTCCTGGAAGAACTCGTCGATCTCGCGTCCGTCGACGTCGAGCTCCTTGATGCCCGTGTCGAGCCGCTCCGCCTCGACGCGCATGTTCTCGTAGGTCTCGGCGACCATCCCGAGGGCGTCGGCGCGGATGCGCAGGTTCGTGTCCATCGTGACGAAGACCGTCGGCTTGCCGCCGTCCTGCTCGCGCACGTCGAACGCCGTCTGCAGAATCGCCGCGTCCATCGCCGCGTGGTCGATCGCGTACGGCAGCTCGGGTCGCTTGGCGGGGACCGCCACGCGCAGGCTACCGCCCGAGCTGAGCGGGACGCCGCTCGCGAGCGAGCCGCCCTTGTCGCGCAGATCGTCGAGCAAGCGAGCGATCGTGCGGGCGTTGCGGCCGCGCTCGGTGCCCTCACGCTTGAACTGGTCCACCTCTTCGATCACGTAGATCGGGATGATGACGTCGTTGTCTTCGAACCGGAAAATCGCGCGCGGATCATGCAACAGGACGTTCGTATCCAGCACGTAGTTCTTCTTCACTCGGAGCTCCTGTCGCACCGCGGGTCGGGCGGCACGGACAAAAGAACGGTAATGTGGGGAGGGAGCCGGAACAAGCCTGGTTCGTCACCCATGAGCGCTCATCACGACGATCCCTTCTGGCTGCGAACCGTCCAGGTTGCCCTGGAGGGAGCCCGCTCCGTGCGGGTGCTCGGGGCCGCGACGCCGAAGAACGCCGCCGCGGAGAGGGCGCGGCTCGGCGTGCGCTGGGCGGCGGGCCACGAGGTCGCGCCGGAGTGGCTCTACGCGCCGCAACCGGCGGACGGCACGCTCGAGTTGCTCGAGACGCTCGCGAAGCGGGCCTCTGCCGCGGGCGGCGAGCTCGGAGAAGCGCTCGTGGAGCGGCTGCAGGAGCTCGCGCTCGAGGCGCGCCTCATGGCGTGCGTGGGCACGCCTGCGTTCGCCGAGCTCGCGGGCGCGAGGTACCCGGCGCCGGGCCGTGGCGCGACGGCGCTCGCGCGGAGATGGCTGAGGCTCGGCGCGGCGGAGGCGGGGCCGACGGTTGCGACGGACGACGAGGGCGATTCGCGCTCGCTCGTGCGGCAGATCCGCCGCCTGGCGGGCGAGACGAGGCTACCCTTCACGGTCCAGACGACGGCCCATCTGAGCTCGCTCGCCGCCGTCGGCGAGCGGACGATCTACGTCGCCCGAGCCCGCGCGACCACGGACCGGGTCGCCCTCCGCACCGCGATCCACGAGGTGTACGGCCACGCGCTCCCGCGCGCCCGCGCCTCGGGGCTACACCCGCTGCTCGCGCTCGGGACGGCACGCGGCGCGGACGATCAGGAAGGGCTCGCGCTCCTCTATGAACGGCGCGCGGGGCTCCTCGACGACGAGCGCCGCGCCGAGCTCGCGCGCCGGCACGCGGCGGCGGCAGCGATGCGCGGCGGCGCGAGCTTCGTGGAGGTCGTGCGAATGCTCCGCTCGCACGGCGCCGAGCTCGAGGGCGCGCTCGTGGCCGCCGAGCGCGTCTTCCGCGGCGGCGACGGCCGCTTCGGGGGCCTGGGGCGAGAAAGCGTGTACCTTGCATCTTTCTCGCGCGTGCGCGCCCACCTGCGACGGCGCCCGGGGGACGAGGCCGTGATGTCCTCGGGCCAGGTGTCCGTCGCCCGCGCGGCGCTCGCCTCCACCCTCGTTGCGTCGCGTCAGTTGGCCGGGAGGCAGGCGCTGCCCTGCCCTCCGCCGACGAGCGCGACGGGCTGACAGAGGTAGCCCGCGCGGCAAGGGCTCGAGCTGCAGTCGAGCAGGCAGAAGCCCTGCCCCGAGAGGCTCGTGCACACGGCGTGGCGATCCGGATCCGTCGGGCAAGGCTGCGAGGCGCTGCACGTGGCCGTGCACATGCCGCCCGGGACGTTCACCGCGCACGTCCCGCCCTGGATGGCGGCGCACGCCGTGTCGCCGCAGCAGGCGTCGCCGATCCAGGCCTGCATGAACGACCCCGGGTATCCGATGGAGTTCGCGTAGAGCTGGTAGACGTTCCAGAAGAACCAGTTTCCGCCCGCGCGGCGCTCGAGCACGAGGGGCGTGTACTGGTAGAGCACCGCGGTGCCCTCGTTCTCGGGCGTCACGGCGACGCCGTCGATCGTCGTGCTCGTCTTGCCCGAGCCCCAGCCGCCCGACGTGAGGTGCGTCACGCCGCACGCGGAGTCGAGGCTGCTGCGGATCTCGCGGGCGAGGCAGTCCACCTGCCTGTCGAAGCCGGCCAGCAGCGGATCGCAGCTCGCCGTGACGCCGGCCTCCGCGCAGCCGCACCCGAAGACGAACTCCACGCGCGACGCGGGCGCCGGGTAGCTCGTCGCCGCGACGAGCCCCTGATCCATCTCCGCGCGGACGAGGAACAGCAGCGGGTTGAGCTGGTAGGTGATCGCCGCGTTCGCGATCGCCGTGGCCGCCGACACGCCGTTGGACGAGTACGTCGCGAGGAAGCTCTCGGTGCCGTACGGCGTCTTCTTGAGGAACGCCTGAATGTCGGTCGCTTGCGGGAACGAGGACGGATCGGTCAGCGACTCGGTCGAGTCGATGATGAGCCCGGGGTCGAAGGGCATGCCCTCGTCGGCGTAGTCGAGGTCGGGCCAGACGGCGCTCCCCGTCGAACACGCCACGAAGGGCAAGAGCAAGCCGAAGAGACCGCGCAAGCGCACGCGCTCAATATAGTCGCTACTTCACGTAGACGGGAAAATCGACCCAGCTCGCGCCGCCGCGGCTGTCGTGCACCACGACGAACAGTCGCCCCTGCCCCGGCGTGTCGGGCGGGATGTAGTGGACGTCGTTGCCCGTCACGCGGCCGGTCCGGGCGTCGAAGAGCAGCTTCACGTCGGAGTCGGTCTGGTCGAGCGTGAAGTAGTAGTCGGCCCAGATCGACTCGTGCAGCTGCGTGCCGTCCGGCTCGATGGGCGCGCCGGTGGCGAGCTCCCAGCTCGAGTCGGGGAGGTTCACGTTGAAGGGGTGCTCGCAGTCCGTCCCCTGGGGATTGGCCGTGGGGCAGCGGTCCACGACGACACCCTGGTTCGGATCGACCGGCTGCCCGTCGAAGACGACGCCGTCGATCTGCGGGTTGGCGTTGGTGGCGTTCGCGTAGGCGTAGACGCGCATGAACGTGAAGACGTAGTCGTCGGGCCCGAGCTGGTTGCCCTGGTCGTCGAAGCAGCCGAGCGGCACCGTCTGCCCGTTGCCGCTCGTGGGATCGATCGGCAGCGTCCGCACGCGGCCGGCGCACGCCATCGCGAACAGGAAGACGACCCCGTACTGCTCGGGCGCGCCCTGAACGATCGGGTGCGTGGCGATGACGTCGGCGGGCATCGTGAAGGTGTGCTTCGGGCCCTGCTCGAGGAAGGAGGTGATGTCGAGGTTGGCCGGGAATGCCGACGCGCCGCCCCCGTCGCCCACCGGCAGCCCGCCGTCGCCCGTCGGCGCCACGAGGCTGCTGAAACATGCATAATACAAATCGTTGTACGGGTTCTCGCACAGGATCGGCAGCCAGTAGATCTTCATGGCCTGACCGGCATCGGGCCGAGCGTCGAAGGCGTCGAGCGTCACGGTGACCGCGTCGCCCGGCTTGGCGTACGGCTCGCTCGCCTGCGCCGCGAGCACGCGCACGCTCTCGAGCTTACTGATCGGGTCGAAGCCCGCCGGCCCGCACGCGCTGGCACAAAGCATCCCCGCGCCCAGCAGCGCCGCTCCCATCAGGCCCACGCGCGTCGTCCTTCTCACAGCTCACCTCGCAGGCCGATGCTCGGCAAGAACGGCAGCCCCGTCGCGTACGACTGCTGCGCGTAGTTGAAATTGTAGCTGATGCCCTCGACGTTGCCCGCGTTGTAGACGTTCTGCACGTCGGCGTAGACGCCGAACCGCCAGTATTGGAACTTCCAGGTCTTGTCGACGCGGATGTCGAGCTGGTGAAACAGCGGCATGCGTGCGTTGTTCGGCGGAAAGCTCGACAGCGGCAGATAGACGCCCGAGTTCGCGTCGTAGAAGCCGTACGCGTTCGGCGTGTACGGGTTGCCGCTGACGAGCCGGAAGCGCGCGCCGACCTCCCAGCCGCGGCCGAGCTTGTAGCTGCCGAGGATGGTGAGGATGTGCGTCTGATCGAACGGCGCCGTTCGCACCGGCGAGGTGGGGGTGTCCTTCCGCAACGACTGAGACAGCGTGTAGGCGATCCAGCCGAAGAAGTGCTTGTCCGGCTTGTAGCGGATGAGCGTCTCGAGGCCGTAGACCCAGCCCTCGCCCGAGTTGCCGTTCTGCGAGATGACCAGATCGTCGAGCTGCTTGTAGAAGCCCTCGAAAGACGCCTCGAGGTACTTGGTGAACTCGCGCTCGATGCCGAGGTCGTATTGCACGGCGCGCTCGGAGACCAGACCGACCTGCCCGAAGACGGGGTCGCTCTGCTGCGGGAACGGCGCCTCGTAGAAGACCCCGACGCCGCCCTTGAGCGTCGTGCGCGGGAACGCCGGACCGACGTCCTGGCGGACGACGACGCGCGGGGCGAGGTCCCAGCGCCCGGTGACCTTGGTGTAATCGAGCCGCACGCCGGGGACGATCCGCGCGCCCTTCCACGGCGTGAGCTCGAGCTCCGCGTACGCGGCGGGCATGTAGTTCTGCCCGGTCTGCGTCTCGTTGACCGGTGGCTTGCTGCCGAAAGGGCCGCCCGACGGCTGCCCCGGCACGCCGGGCGCCGGGAGCTGCGCGGCCAGACTGTACTGCGTCCACATCATGTCGAGGCCCACGTTCGCGACCGCGCCTCGGAACAGCTTCTGCGAGATCTCGGCGCGGCCGCTGAGCGGGTACGAGTCGAGCGTGAAGTAGAGGTTGCCGAGGGCGAAGTCGATCTTGTCTTCGCCGAACGCCGCGGTCAGCTTGAGCTCGGTGTCCTCGCTGAGCTTGTTGCGGTAGCGGGCTTGCAGGCGCCAGAAGGCCGTGTGAAAGCTCAGGTCGCCCGAGAGCGAAGGTGCCGATGCGTTGGGGTCCTTGATGAGCAAGTCGAGGCGGTCGTCGCTGCCGAAGAACAGCAGGCGGAACTGCTGCTTCTTGCTCCAGTCCTTCTGCACCATCGCCTGCCAGTCGTAGTAGACGGGCGCGGTCGTCACGCCGGCGCCGGTCGCTTCGAGCACCGGCTTGAGCCACGTGTCGACCCACGAGCGGCGCGCCCCCAGAGCGAAGCTCCACCCGTCGGCGATCGGGCCCTCGACCACGAGGCGCACGTCGATCAGATCGGCCTGGGCGAGGCCGTGGATGCCGCACGCGCCGCTCGACTCCGTGAGGCTGCCGGTGCGCGGCTCGCCCTTCTTGCACGGCGGCGACGGATCGCGGATGCCGACGTCGACGATGCCGCCCATCGCACGGCCGTACTGCGCGCTGAAGTTGCCGGGATAGAAGTCGATGCGATCGAGCAGCTCGGTCGGCACGACCGAGGACAGGCCGCCGAAGTGGTAGACGAGCGGGATGTTGGTGCCGTCGACGAAGATCTGCGTGTCCTGAGGGGCGGAGCCGCGCACGATGAGCAGGCCGGCGAGGCCGGGCGGGCGCGCGACGCCGGGCAGGTTCTGCAGGCTGCGCAGCGCGTCGCCGTTGCTGCCCGGGATGCGAAGCAGCTCGCTCTGCTCGATCGTGCGTTTGGTCACCTCGCGCGCCGGCTTCTGGCCGCGGACGACGACCTCCTCGGTCTCGGGCTCCTGCGCCGCGCCCGCGTCCGCGGTGGGCGGCGGCGCGACGGGGACGCGCTCGAGCCGGAAGACGTTGCTCGCCTCCTCGCCGGGCGCGATGTCCTGCTCGGCGGACTGATCGACGAAGCCCTCGGCCTGGATCGAGATCTGCCACCTGCCGAACGGGAGCGCGTCGAAGCGCACCGAGCCGTCGTCGCCGCTCGTCGTCATGCGCTCGGCGCCCGCAGGATCCTTCAGGACGACGCGCGCGCCTGCGATGGGCTTGTCGTTCTTGGTCAGCACCCGAGCGAGCACGCGACCCGGCGGCGGCGCGAAGCGGTAGACGTACTTGACGCGCGAGGCGAACGGCTTGCCGTCCTTCGTCGCGGGCGCGAACACCAGGCCCTGCGCGGCCAGGACCGCCGCCTCGTCGAACCCGTGGCCGGCAGGCGTCTCGGGTTTGGCGTCCTGTACGTGGCCCGTCGCGTCGATGGTGAGCAGCAGCGTCACCGTCGCGGTCTCGCGCACGCCGTCCTTCAAGGCCTGCTCGGGGTACGTGGCCGGAGAGTCGCTCTTCAGCGCTGGCGCGACGACGACGGGAGCGGCCGGCTGCTGCGCATACGCGCTCGACGCCGCGAGGAGCGCGCCGACCAGCGCCAGCCAGAAAGCCAGCCATCGCCCCATGCCGCGCCGCATTGCAGCAAGCGATACTCGGCCGCGCGCCGTGCCGCAACCATCTCACCGGCCCGCGGGGGTCGGGTTGGCCACCGCGGGGACCACCAGCGCGGAAAAAATTTGCGCCATGCGCTCGTCGTCCCCGTCCACCGCCGACGCGGCCACGACGAAACGGCTCGCGGCCGCGCCGCCCACGTCCCCCGGCGGCCGGGATCGTGCCTCGATCGACACCTCGCACGCGAGCCGCGCGAGCTCCCAGCGAGCCTCGGACCGATCCGTACCGCCCTTGTCGTTCATCCGGTCGAGCAAATGGCGGAGCTCGGCCTCGCTGGCGTCGGAGCCCGCGCTCAGCAACTCGGCCACGACCGCCGGACGCGGCTCGGGCCACGCCGTCTCGAGCACCAGCGCCACCCAGCTCGGCTGAGCTCGCACCACCACGCGGGACGCGAGCTCCAGACCGAACCGCAGATCGCCCGACCGCCAGCGCGCGAGCGCCGCGGGCCCGTACGCGTCGGCCGCACGCGAACGCGGCCTGAGAGCCGCTCCGTGCACGTAGGACTGCCAGAGCCCGAGCAGGGCCTGCGCCCCGCCGAGGTTGCGGAGGAGCCGAGCCGTCCGCTCCGCCTCGACGCCGGCGGCCGCCCAGACGATCCCCAGCCCGAGCAGGACCACCGCCGCCGCCACCGCGAGGCGCGCGCGATCCGTGGTGACGGGCAACATGCCGAAGAGCGCGGAGCAGGCCGCGAGCAGCCCGATCCAGATCGGGAGCTCGACCACGTGCAGGCCGTAGACGACGCCCGCCGCGAGCGCCACCGCCACCGTCGCCACCTGCGCGATCGGGACACCCGTCGTGTGCGGCGCGCTCGCCATCGCCGCAATCGTGCGCCGAAGCCGCGAGAAGCGA
>DATIQP010000736.1:0-5333 GCA_035470765.1 Polyangiaceae bacterium
GCCCCGGCCGACGACGATCCCGATCTCGATGACGCGGTCGTGGGCGGCATCGCGGCCCGTGGTCTCGACGTCGAGCAGCGCCACCTCGAGGTCGTGCCAGGCGGCGTCCTGGGCGAACTCCTCGGCGAGGCCGCGAATGACGGTGCGGAGCAGGTGGGCGATGCCGGGGTAGTGGCGCCCGCTCGGGAAGCAGCCGCAGCCCTCGAGCGCGACGCGCGCGGAGGCGCGGCGGGAGGGGGCCGGAGCGGCGCTCGCCGGAGCGCCCTGCGACTGGGGCCCGAAGCCGAGCTCAGTCATGGGCAATCATTTGACGTGCGACTCCGAACTCTCGCCTTCGGGTCGAGCGTGCGGCAGTCATTTCGGTTTCGAGGTCGCGCTCGGCTTCGGGGCCGGGCTCGACGCGGAGGCAGAAGGGGCGGCGCCGTGCGCGGGCGCGACGAGCTGAAGCTCGAGGTCGATCCAGTCCTCGAGGCTCTGGCTTTTGTCGTACTCGCGACCGTTGATGTAGAGGGTCGGCGTGCCCTTGACCTCGAGCGAATCGGCGAGCTTGCGGTCGGCGGCGAGGTGATCGGTCGTCGCCTGCGACTGCATGTCGGTGCGGAACTTGGCGACGTCGAGGCCGAGCTCCTTCGCGTACGCCTCGAAATCGCCCTGCTCGAGGTGATCGGGGCTGGCGAAGAGCTTGTGGTGCATCTCCCAGAATTTGCCCTGCATCCCCGCGGCCCACGCCGCGCGGGCCGCCGGCTCGGCGCGTTCGTGCCCCATGCCGGACAGGGGCATGAACTTGTAGACGAACCGCACCTGCATCGAGTGCTCGTCGACGAACTTGTCGAGCGCGGGCGCGAGGCCCTGGCAGTGTGGGCAGGTGAAGTCGGCGAACTCGACGACGACGACCGGCGCGGAGGAGCTGCCGCGCGTCGGGCTGTCGCCGATGGGGACGTTGCGGACCTTGTCGGGATCGAAGCGGTTGTGGAAGGCGTGCTCGACCTGCTCCTTGGCGTAGCCGTCGCGGACGCCGCGGAGGATCATCTTCGCGGCGGGAAGGCACTTGTTGCAGTTGCGCTTCTCAGAGACGCACTGCGCGATGGGCACGGGCACGTCCGAGCAGGGGGCGAGCAGCTCGCTGACGTAGCCGCTCCACTCGCGCTTCTCGCGCGGGGTGAGCGCGCTCGTGTCGACCTCGGCGAGGTTCACGTCGGCGACGGACTGATCCGGATCCTTCGTGGCGTCGCCGCCCCCCGACGGCTTCTGGCACATCGACCCGCTCGAGGCGAACCCCAACATGAGGAGCACGGCGGCTGCTTTCAGGGCGGACATGGTCATCTGCTCCGCGGCTCTTGCCGCGATGGTCGGGCCGCAGCCTAGAGCGCCGAGGCCTGCTGTCAAGTCGAGCGAAGCGGCGACGACCTGTTGGCGAGCGGCAGCCGTGCTAGAGTCCCCCCGCGCGTCCGCCGGTGCGGCGCCCCCCTCTTACCTCTCCGCGGCTCTTGCCGCGATGGTGGCTGTGCGAAGCATCGTCTGTCGCTACGAAACGGTGGATGCGCTGGGTGAAGCCCTGGCCTCGGCCGATCGGGAGCTGCTCCTGTCCGGCGGGGTGGGCTCGTCCGACGCCGAGCGCGGCAACGACAACGAGGAGGCGCCGCGGAGCTCGCGGCGGCGGGGCATCGCGGTCGACGACGGCGAATGGGTGCTGGCCATCGTCGAGCTCGGCTCGCGGGCCACGGCGGCCGCCGCCCGAGCGATGCGGCACGGCGGCCACGTCGCCCTCGTCTTCGAACCGCGCGACTGGAACAAGCTCCGCGCGCTCGTGACGCCGAACGACGACGAGCCCCCGTCGACCGACGTCTCGCCCCAGGTACCCCGCCGCCGGACGCGCGCGCCCTCGAGCCTGGTCAAGAAGTTCGACGCGGAGCGTGACGCCAAGCTCCTGCTCGTCGACGACGACGCCGAGGTGAGCGAGGTGCTGACGGCCATGCTCGAGGCCGTCGGCCTCTCCATCGTCGCGGTCCGCACGGGCGAGGACGCGCTCGACAAGCTGGGCGAGGGCGGCTTCGATCTGGTCGTGCTCGACTGGACGCTGCCCGGCATCAGCGGTCTGGATCTCTGCCGCGCCCTGCGCTCGCGCTGGGACCGGCTCCCGGTCTTGTTCCTGACCGCCAACGCCGTGCCCGCGGACATCGTCGAGGCCTTCGCGTGCGGCGCAGACGACTACGTCGTCAAGCCGTTCCGGGCGCCGGAGCTCGGCGCGCGCATCTTCGGCCTGCTTCGCCGCGCGAGGGTGCGAGGATGACCGACGCGCGGGACGCCAGCGCGCACCTCGGCGAAGCCGGGGAGGCCCGCGGACGCCACATGGTCGCGGTCGGCGCGGGCCGCGGCGGCGTGGGCAAGAGCCTGGTGGCCATCAACCTGGCCATCTACTTCGCCCAGCTCGGCAAGAGCGTCATCCTCGTCGACGCGGACACCACCGGCAGCAACCTCCACGTCCATTTCGATCTCCCGGCGGCGTACCGCGAGCCCTCGCTCGACCCGGGCGCCAAGGAAGGCCTCGAGAGCGCGCTCGTCGCGACGAGCGTGCCGGGCCTCTCGCTGCTGCCGGCCGCGCACGACGCGCCGTACGGGCCCTCGCTGCTCCGGGCGGGGCGCAAGGCTCGGTGGCTCGCCCGGCTGCGGGCGCTCCCCGCGGACTACATCGTCGTGGACGTCGGACCGGGCTCGGGCAACTTCGCCGTCGATCTCGTCCTCGCTGCCGACGTGGCCATCGCGGTGACGACGCCCGAGCCGCACGCCGTCGAGACGACGTATCGCTTCTTGCGCGCGGCCTACCGACGGCGCCTGAGGCGCGCGCTCCTGCCGGACCGGTTCCGAATGCACCTGTTCGAGCGCGCCCTCGGCGAGCTCGGCGCCCTGCCGGCGCCCCTCGAGCTCGTGCGCACCCTCGCGAAGATGGACCGACAGCTGGCC
Organism: Polyangiaceae bacterium; assembly: GCA_035470765.1. GTDB lineage: Bacteria > Myxococcota_A > Polyangia > Polyangiales > Polyangiaceae > DASXHD01. The sequence goes on from DATIQP010000736.1 coordinate 2,962, forward strand.
GATCTCGCGTGGTCCGAGGCGCGGCGCATGCGCTCGCTGCTCGTCGTCAACCAGACGCGCGCGCGCGGAGATCTCGAGCTCGGCGGGTGGATGAGCATGCTCGCCGCGCGCCACTACGGCGTGCCCCTCGATGAGCTCGGCCACATCGAGCACGACGACACGGTGTGGCTCACCGTGCGGCGCCGCAAGCCGCTGCTCGTCGATAGCCCGACCTGCAAGGCGGCCCGCAACCTCGAGCGCATCGGCCGGCGCGTCGTGGCCCTGCTCACGACGCCCACGCACGACGCGCGCGCGCCCACGCTGCCCGACGCCGCCCCTTCCGGCCCGGCCACGCTCTACGAGACGCTCTCGATCACGCGCACCGCCAACGACGAGGAGGTGCGCCGGGCGTACAAGCGCCAGCGCGAGGTCTACTCGGCCGGCAGCATCGCCGTGAGCTCGCTCTTCGACGAGGCGCAGCTGCGGGCGGAGCAGGCTCGCCTCGACGAGGCCTACGACACGCTGCTCGATCCGATGCGCCGCCGCGCCTACGATCTGTCGACCTTCCCGGAGCTGCCGGCGGCCTCGGTGCAGCCCGCCGCCGCGAAGCCGGCGATCGCCGCCGAGCAGCTCATGCTCCAGGCCGAGCTCGCCCGCGAGATCGGCCCCGACACCGAGTTCAGCGGCGCCGTCCTGCGCAAGGTGCGCGAGGCGCAGGGCGTCGACCTCGGCGAGATCAGCGCGCGCACGAAGATCGGACGCAGCCACCTCGCCGCCCTCGAGGACGAGGAGTACGGCTCGCTCCCCGCGGAGGTGTACGTGCGCGGCTTCTTGACGGAGCTCGCCAAGTTCCTCCGCCTCGACCCCGCACAGGTGCAGCGCACGTATCTCCGTCGCATGCGTGAGCTGTCGGCAGGAGGCTCGAGGAGCGAAGGCGGGTGAAGCCGAGCAGAGAGCGCGCGCTCGACATCCCCTTCGGCTTCGCGCTCTTCTTCGTCGCGCTGCTGCCGCGCCTCGTCGTCGCGCTGCAGCTCTCGGGCGAGCCTGTCTGGGACGGGCACTACTACGACTTCGGCGCGCGGCGCATCGCGGCGGGCTTCGGCTACTCCGACGATCGGCTCGAAGGGGGCCTCGTGCACTGGCACCCGTGGTGCCACTACCCCGTCGGCTACAGCGGGCTGCTCGGCCTCGTCTACCGGATCTTCGGCGCCGATCTGCGGGTCGCGTCCGTCTTCGACGCGACGGTGAGCGCGCTCGTGTGCGTGGTCACGTGGCTGCTCGCGCGGCGCGCTCTCTCGCCCGGACGGGCGAAGGCCGCGGGGTTGATCGCAGCCCTGCACCCAGGCCTCATCCTGTACTCGGCCCTCGTGATGAGCGAGCTGTCGAGCGCGCTCGCGACGCTCACGGCGTTCTGGATCGCGACGCACCGGTCCGGCAACCGCCGCACGACGCTCGCGTGGGTGCTCGGCGCGATCGTGCTCGGCGTCGGCGCCCTCATCCGCCCGCAGGCGCTGCTCTGCGCGCCGTTCTTCGCGCTCATCCACGTCCCCGCCCCGCTCCGCCGCCTCGGCAAGCTCGCCCGGCCGGCGGCCGCCGTGCTCGCGTGCGCCCTCGCCATCCTGCCCGTGCTCCCCTGGACGGCGCGCAACTGCCGGACGATGGACGGCTGCGCCCTCGTCAGCACCAACGCGGGCTGGAACCTCGCCATCGGCGCCTTCCCGCGCGCGACGGGGCGCTTCGAGACCCTGCACGCCTCGGACGGCTGCCGCGACGTCACTGGGCAGGTGCAGCAGGACCGGTGCTGGCTCGAGTACGGCCTCGGGCAGATCCGCGAGCACCCCTGGCACTACCTCTCGCTCATGCCGGCCAAGCTCTCGTACACGTTCGACCACGAGTCGTTCGCCGTCGAGTACCTGCGCGAGGCGCGCCCTTCGCTCTGGCCCGAGTCACGGCGCGTCGCGGGACGCGAGCTCATGAGCGCCGCGCACCGGTTCCTGGTCTTCGCCGCGGCGCTCGCCGGCGTCGCGTTCGCGTTCCGTCGAAGGCTGCGCGTCTCGGGCGCGGACGCGCTGGCGCAGGGCCTCGCGCTGCTCGCCGCCGGGGCGCTGCTCGCCGTCGCGATCGGAGGCGACGAGCCGAGGTTCTATCCGCTCGTGCTCTTCGCGTGCGCCCTGCCCTGGCTGCCGCTGCCCGGACGTCCCCCGCTCCCGGACGCGATCAAGCTACTTCTCGGCCTGCTCGCGACGACGGCCGTCACGCACGCGATCTTCTTCGGCGAGGATCGTTACCACGTCGTCGTCACGCCGGCGCTCTGCGTGCTGGCCGCGGCTGCGCTCAGACCGCCCGCACGCACCAGGCGCGCGTAGCTACTTCTTCGGCTTGGCGGCCTTGGC
>DATIQP010000737.1:0-2020 GCA_035470765.1 Polyangiaceae bacterium
CACGATGAGCCGGCGCTGATCGGTCGAGCGGAGCCCCTTCTTCGCCATGTGCGAGGAGAGCAACGCGCGGAAGCGGTCGAGGTCGGGCATGGTGGGGTGATCGCTCGAGGTCATGGTCATCTGCTCCGCGGGGCGCCGCGAGGGCACCTGCTCCGCGGGGGTCTGGCGCCGCGAGGAGCCTCACGCAATCGTTTCTACGTCACCGCGAAAGGTCAAGTGCCAACTCCTCGTCCCGGGCCGCCCCGCCCCGGAACGGTCCGTTCGTGGCGCCACGCCGCGAAGGCCGCGCTCGCCGTGGCCCAACCGAAGAGCAGGCCGACTCCCACGTTCCAGACGTAGTGCATGTCCAGCCAGACGCGCGACCAGGCGACCAGCAGCCCCCAGCCGATGATCAGGATCACCGCGCTCGCGCGAACCACGCGATGCGCTCCCGCCGCCAGCACGCGAACCGGACCCAGCAGCAACGCGCCCGCCGACGCGTGGCCGGAGACGCCGTGGCCGCCCGACGCGAACCAGTGCATTGCCCCGCCGTCGATCGGCCGGCTCTCCGCAAAGACGAACTGACCCACGACCACCAGCAGCCAGCAAGGGAGGCCGGCGGCGCCGAGCACCCAGGCCGCGTCGGTGAGCCGGCGGAGACCGAGCGCTGCTCCGGCGCCCAGCATCGCCACGCCGAGCACGGTGACGATCACTCCTTCGCCGGCGGCGCTCGCCGCGCGCGCCAGCCAGTCCGCGAAGCCGAGCCGCCCTCCTCCGCGAAGCAGCTCCTGGAGCGGTCGCTTCTCGGCGTACGCGAGCGCCAGGCTCGCCGTCGTAGCTGCCGCGAGCGACCATCTCGCGGCGCGCCACCCACGCGGCGCGCGAAGGATCGATCCCACCGTCGTGACGAGCAGGGCGACGAAGCGATTCGGATCGATGCGCATGTCGGTGGTCTGGTCCCGCAAGCCCCATTCCGCGCCGCCGCCGCGCACGATTTGCAACGCCGCCGCAGGTTCGGCGCATGGACGGCTCGACCACGACGCGCGCGGAATGGTCATGGGCCTCAGGCTTGCTTCTACGTCTGCGTCCCCAAGAGGAACCCGTGGCCCGATCCCCAATTTTGCTTGCGACCGTCTTGTCCGCGACGCTGGTCTCCGCCGTCGCACGCGCGCAAAGCGAGCAGGCTCAAGCGCAGGATGTCGCAAGCACGCCACCGCCGGATGTCGTGACGACGCCGCCGGCGAACGGTGAGCCGTCGCCCAAGCGCCGCCTGCCCGACTACGAGGGGCGGCCGCCCGTCGCCGATCCCGACGACGGCGTGGGCCTGTGGTTGCTGCGCATTCTCCTGTCGCCGCTGTACTTCACGAGCGAGTTGATCCTGCGCCGGCCGATAGGCGCCATGACCATCGCCGCAGAGCGCGCCGAGATCCCCCGCAAGCTCTACGACTTCTTCGTCTTCGGCCCCGACCACAAGCTCGGCTTCGTCCCGGCGGCCCTCATCGAGTTCGGCTTCAACCCGAGCGTGGGCATCTACGGCTGGTGGACCGACGCCTTCACGCTGCCGAACAACGATCTGCAGCTGCACTACGAGGTCTGGCCGACGGACTGGCTCGCCGGATCCATCACCGAACGCATCTACTTTCACGACCGCGAGCACGTGCTGCTCTTGCGCGTCAACGGGGTGCGGCGCCCGGATCGCGTCTTTTACGGGCTGGGGCCGCGCTCGCTCCAGTCGAGCCAGAGCAGGTACACCGTGACGAGCTTCGACGCTCACGCCTCGCTCGACATGCACGTGTGGCGCTCCAGCCGCGTCGAGACCACGGCCGGTCTGCGCAAGCTCGGCACGTCTCCCGGTGACTACGCGCCGGATCCCAGCATCGAGCAGGCCGCGGCCGCAGGCGTCTTCGCGCTCCCGTACGGCTTCGACCGGAACTACCTCGACCCGTACGGGCGAGTCCGCGCCGCATTCGACACTCGCCGCGAGAACGCGACGACCGGCTCGGGGTTCCGCCTCGAGGCCTGGGGCGAGGAGGGCAACGAC
>DATIQP010000738.1:0-11067 GCA_035470765.1 Polyangiaceae bacterium
GAGTCGTGGATGATCTGGCGCGCGTCCTCGCGGAAGCGCGTCGTCTGCATGCCGGTCTGCGACGTCTCGGTGTGCGTGTTGGCGTAGAGCGGCATCACCTCTTCACGGATGAAGTCCTCGATGAACGAGAGCGAGCGGCCCGAGGCCGTGTAGTCGGCGTACGTGACGCGGCGCGGGCCGAAGGTGCACGGCAGGACGCGGTCATCGCCGATGATCGAGCTGCGGATCGTCTCGATGAGGCGCTCTTTGGAGTTCACCCTTTCATCATAGCTTACAGCGCTGGCGGCCGCGTCCATTTGCGCCCGGGCGCGCATCTACTAACAAGGGAGCATGAGCAACATCGCCACCGTTCAGTTGCGGGGGAACCTGACAGCGCTCGTCCTGGAGAGCGCGCTGTCGGCCGTGGACTCGAGCGCGACGGCGGTCCTCGTCGACGCGCTCGAGATGACCGACTACGACGCCGAGGCCCGGACGGCGTTCGTCGCGTGGAACGAGCGGACGAGGGACCGCATCCAGCGGGTGGCCGTCGTCACCGAAAAACCGCTCTGGCGCATGGTCATCTCGGCGATGGGCGTCGCCTCCCGGCAGAAGATGCGCGCCTTCGCGTCCACGAGCGACGCGCGCGACTGGCTGTCCGTCACTCCTTGACGACCTCGAGGAGCTGCGCCGTCCACGTGCCGACGAAGTCCTGCTTCGTCAGCTTGACCTTGACCGGTTGGCACGTCACCGGCGTGCTCGACAGCTCCTTGACGGAGTCCTTCTGCTCGGGCGCGAAGGCGACCGTGATGAAGTGCAGGCCGGCCGCCTTGCACGGGTAGGCCGTGAACTTCTTCTCCTCGGTGTCGCCCCGGTAGACGCGGAGCTGCGCAACCTTGCCCGCCGCCTTCTTGCCGTCGATGGTGACGTCGTCCATCGACACGTAGTCGACGCCCGGCGGGAGCTTCTCGGCCTCGGCGGGCGTGACGTCCATGATCTGCTGCAGCTCGCCCTTGAAGTCGCTCGAGTAGTCCTGCTTGCCGGTGAGCTTGATGACCGCGCGCGGGCAGTGGCCCTGCATCGGGATCGTCGTCGGGATGGCCTTGACGAGCGGCCGCTGCTCGAGGGCGTACTTCGCCATGAGCATGCCGCCCGCGCCGAGCTTGCCGCACGCGAAGAGCGTGACGCTGGTCGCCTCCGTGCTGCCGCGCCAGACGCGCACCAGGAGCGTCTTGCCGAAGGCCTTGTTGCCGTCGAGCTTGGCATCGTCGAGCGACTTGTAGTCCGTCGTGGGGTCGGGCACGTCCTCCGGTTCGGGCTTGCTCGAGGTCGCGGCGGCGACGGCGGTGGTCGCCACCACCGCGCCGGCGTCCGTGCCCTTCGTGTGCCGCGGCTGGCTGCCCGCCGCGAACGCCACGAGGGCCAGGAGCCCGAGAACCGTCAAGCCACTGCGTGTGCGGATGTCCATCGTTCGACTCCTCCTGCCGCCATGACCCCGACGACGAACGCCATCACCTGCACGGCGAGGTCGAGCGCGTCGAAGGCCCCCGGAAACACGTGTGCATACTGCAACAATTCGACGGCTACGCACACGGCGAGCCCGGCGGCGTACCAGCCGAGCCTCATGGCCCGCGGCCCCTCGCGCCACAGGGAGGCGACGAGCCCGCCGACGGCGAACGCCCACGCCGCGTCGGCGAAGTGATCGCGCAGCATGGCCGGAGCGTGCGGCCACGGCGGCCGGTGCACCCCGAGCCACGGGACGTTCTCGCGCCAGAGGCCGTAGCTCGCGACGCCCACCGCGAGCGGCAGGGCGACGAACAGCAGCAGGCGGCGCGGGAGGGTCACGGCGCCCGGATGGTAGGCGGGATGCCCCACTTTGGCGTAGCGAATTCTTCCGTCGTGGCGTGTAGTGTCTCCCCATGCGCGCGAAGCTGATGTGGATCTGCGCGACCCTCGGGCTCGCGTGCCATTCGCCGAGCGGCAGCCCCACTTCGGACTCGGCTTCGGCGACGGCTTCGGCGACGGCGACGGCGACGGCGACGGGGTCGGCGACGGCGACGGGGTCGGGGTCGGACACGGCGCCTGCCGGCTCCCACGTCGACGGCAACCACTTCACCGTCGACGTCGCGGCGCCTACCGCCTGCACCCCCGACACCGAGTGCAGCTTCGCGGCGAGGGTCACCGCGCTCGGCGACTACCACGTGAACAAGGAGTACCCGTACAAGCTCAAGATGGAAGACGCCCCCGGCGTCGCCTTCCTCGGCAAGGACGCGCAGGGCGCGGGCACCTTCTCCAAGGCGGCCGGCGACTTCGCCTTGGCAGGCGAGAAGGAGGCCGTGATGACCGTGCGCTACCGCGCGACCCCCGGCGCGCACCCGGTCGCCGGGACCCTCAAGCTGTCGGTGTGCACGGCGTCGGCGTGCTTGCTCGAGCAGGCGAAGGTGACGGCGACCGTCGCCGCCCGCTGATGGATCCGCGCCAGGCGCGAGTACGGCTCCTCTTCGACCGCGAGCACTACGAGACGCTGGTGCTCGGGCTCGTCCGCGGTGTGCGCACCTCGCTCTGGATCGCCACCGCCAACCTCAAGGAGCTCATGGTGGAGGCGCCCATCGGCTCGCGCGCGCGGGCACGCGGGCGCTACGTCTCCATCGTGGAGGATCTTCGCGCGCTCCTGGCGCGCGGCGTCGATCTCCGGCTGCTCCACGCCTCGCCGCCCTCGGGCCCGATGACGCGATCGATCGGCGGAGACGCGTCGCTGCGGTCGAGGATGCGCATGTGCCCTCGCGTACACCTCAAGGTCATCGCCGCCGACGGCGCGTGGCTCTACCTCGGCAGCGCGAACTTCACGGGCGCCGGGCTCGGCGCCAAGAACGACGGGCGTCGCAACTTCGAGCTCGGCGTCCTCACCGAAGACGACGTGCTACTCGACGCGACGCAGGCCCGCTTCGACCGGATCTGGCGAGGCAAGGAGTGTGCATCCTGCAAGCTTCGAAGCGTGTGCCCCGCGCCCATTGATCAGGTCGCTTCGAAAAAAGCGCCTACAATGCGGCGTCGTGGCCCATGACTCCCAATCCCCGAAGCGGACGCGGCGCACCATCGGCGCGGTGCTGCTGGTCGTGGTCGCCTTCGCCATCGCCATGCGGCTGAGGGCGAGGCACTCGCCGGCCGAAGAGCTCGAGCACTCCGCCGACGCCAGCCCGCCGAGCTCCGCGAGCGCGCCACCGCCCCCCGCTGCGCCGGCCTCCACCCACGCCGCCCCCGCGGTCGCGCATTACGTCTCGGCGCTGCTCCCCAAGGGCACGCGCGTCCTCGCGCTGAGCTCGGGCGCCGGGACGGCCATCGCCGTCGGTGAGCACGGCGCAGTCTTCCGCTACGAGCTCGATCATCCGACGTGGAAGGCCGAGCCGCCGGTGACGGCCCGAACTCTCCGCGCCGTCGCGCAGCAACTCGATCGTGTCGTTGCGGTGGGGGACGACGGCACGATCGTCGAGCTCGTCGCGGGCGCGTGGTCGGCCGCGGCTTCGCCCACGAATCGCACGCTCCGGGCGGTGGCGTACTCCGCGTACGGCGTCGTCGCGGCCGGCGACGGGGGGACCCTCGTCACGCGGCTCGGCGACGGTCAGCCCTGGCGAGTCGAGCCGACCGTCACACGGAGCGACCTCTTCGGCGCCTGCTCGGGGCTGCGCGATCTCTGGGTGGTCGGGGCGGGCGGCACGATGCTCCTGCGCGGGCCCGACGGCTTCACCTCGACCCCGCCGGTCACGTCGAACGCGCTCTACGCCGTCGCCTGCGACGACCGCGGCGCGACGGCCGTCGGGGCGCACGGCACCCTCCTCGCGCGCCACGGCGACGTGGGCTGGCACGAGGTGCCGAGCGGCACGACGTCGGCTCTCTACGCCGTGTCCGCCCCGATCGGCACCGCCAGCTTCCTCGTGGTGGGCGAGCGAGGGACCATCCTGCACGTGACGAACGACGTCGCCGCCGAGCCCCAGAGCGTCGACTGGACGCTCCGCGCGGCGACGGAGGGCGCGCTCGGCACGTGGGTCGGCGGAGACGAGGGGCTGCTCAGGCGAGCGACGGACTGACGGACGAGGCGCCGCCGCGCGGGGCGCTCACGCCGATCGGATCGTCGCGGCCTGAACGTGCGACGCGAAGCGCTGCATCACGCGCACAGCCTCCGGTGCGTCGGCGGCCTCGGCGAGCAGGCGCGCGTGCGGCAGGCCCTCCGCCTCGACGAGCACGCGGCGCGCCGTGAGGTAGCCGCGCATCACGTCGCCGTCGATCTACGGGTGAAACTGCACTCCCCACGCGCTGCCCACGCGGAACGCGGCGTGCGGCTCGAGCGAGGTGCTCGCGAGCACGGTCGCTCCGGGCGGCAGCTCCGCCACGCTGTCGACGTGGGTCATGTTGACGGAGAGGTCGCGCTCGAGGCCTTCGAAGAGGGGGTCGGTCTGCGCGGCGCTCGTCAGCGTCATCGTCGTCGTGCCGATCTCGCGGCCGCGAGGGTTCCGCGCGACGCGACCGCCGAGCGCCTGCCCGAGGAGCTGATGACCAAAGCAGATGCCGAGCACCGGGACGTACTGCGCGACCGCCTCGCGCAGCCACTGCTCGGCGCGGAGCATCCACGGCGCACGTTCGGTGACGCTGCACGCCGAGCCCGTGATGATGTAGCCGGCGGCCTCGCTCGGCCGAGGCAGGGGCGCGCCCTCGTTGCGCAGGTCCACCTCGCGCCAACCGCCGCGCCATGCCGGCCCTACCCCAGCGCGAATCCACCCGAAAAACTCGCCCCGGCGCGCGGCCACTTCGGGAACTGCATCTCCTGCGCGCAATACGATCAACATCGGCTACGTCGAACGAGAAACTACCCACCCGCTCGCCCTCGCGCAACCTTCACGGCTGTGGTAGGCAGCGGGACAGTCTTGCCCATGCTCCGCATGACGTCACCCCGCTCCACCCCTCCTCGCGAGACACGCGCTCACCGGCCCACGTCGTTCTGGCTGCGCCTGCTCAAGCAGCGGCGCGAGCGCATGTACGACGAGGCGCTCGACCTGTCGACGCCCATCGAGTGGAGCAGCCCCGAGGAGCAGAAGGCCGCGATCGCCTTCTTCAACGCGGCGTTTCGCGCGGAAGAGTCGGGGCTGAGGCAGGCGCACGAGATCGCCGGCGAGATCGACTCGTGGGACCCGGAGCTGGCCGAGACGCTGCGCCTCTACGGCGACGAGGAAGGCTGGCACCGCGAGCTCTTGACGAAGTTCCTCGCGTACATCGGCGGCGACGTCCGGCCAATGGGCCCGACGACGCGCACCTTCTACAGGCTCTACGGGCGCGCCAAGCGCCACGAGACCATCGTCCTCACGAACCTGATGTTCGAGACCATCGGCTCGACGACGTACCGGCTCGCGCTGCGCACCGCCAAGCCGCACCCCGCCGTCCGGCAGATGCTCACCATCCTCACGCGCGACGAGTCGTTCCACGTCCCGCTCAACGTGCACTTCCTCCGCCGCGTCCTCGAGCACGCGCGCGAGACCGAGGGCGACGATCGCGCGCAGCGGCGCCTCGTGCCGCTCTACCACCTGCTCACCGCGAGCCTGGTCGCCTCCGCCGCGGCGAGCCGCCGCCGCGCCAAGCTCTTCGACAACATCCCCTTCAAGACGCTCGCCCGCGCCTACGCCGAGCAGCTCGGCCGCCTCTTCGTCAACGCGGACGACCTCGGCTTCGTGCCCGCCCGCCCGATGCTCGCGGCGCTGGGCCTGGGCAAGGACGACATCTACGGCCACGACGACGTCATCAGCGAGGACGCCGCGGAAGCCGCCGCGGATCGCAGCAAGGTGATCGTCGAAGCCTTGTGAGGGCGAAGGCCATCACCGGGGGACCCGCGTGATCGTGCCGGCCGCCTCGTCGGTGACGTAGACGGCGTGCGCATCCAGCGCCAGGCACGTCGGATCCTTGTCCGCCGTCGCGAGCGTCGCCCATAGCAAGTACGGCTGGATCGGCTCGAACGAGATCTGGCGGGTCAGCTCCTCGCCCCAGTAGGCCGTCGTGCCGTCGGTCACGAGATCGAGCGGCATGCCGCGCGAGCTCGCCATCGTGAACAGGCCCGCGCCGTCCACGCCACCCGCGAGGATGCGGCTGCCATGGTATTCGGCGAAGACGAGCGTGGAGCCCGCGACCGCGATGCCAACCGGCTCGTCGAGGCCGCCGTAGAGCGGGGTGCGGGTGCTCTTGCAGTCGGCCTTGTCGCAGCGGACGACCAGACCCGAGAACCGCGCCGTCCAGTAGACGTGGCCCGCGTCGAGCGTGACGAGCGCCGGGTAGTCCTCGGCCGCGAGCAGCGTCTCGAACGGGGCGGAGCCGTCCTTCTTCACGCGCGCGAGCACGCCGTCGCCCTCGTAGTGGCCGCCCGTCACCGTGCCGGAGGCGACGAAGTAGACGTCGCCGTCGTCGAGCGCGAGTCCCGAGGCGAGGTGCAGGCCCGTCGCGAGCGTCTGCACGGCGCCGCCCGACTTCGGGATGCGGACGATCTGCCCGTCGAGATACAGGTCCGGCGTGCCCGTGACGACGACGTAGACGAACGCGTCATCGAGCGCGAGCCGGTGCGGGCTCACCATGCCGGTCGCGAGCACCTCGGGAGCACCGCCGAGCTTGGGCGCGCGCGCGAGCGTGCCGTCCGTCGGGGATGTAAAGTACACGTATTGATCGTCGACCCCCACGCCGTAGGGGTAGCTCGCGCCGGTCACGACGACGATGGGGTTCGGGGGGAGCACGACGTCCGGGCCGGCTTCGCTCGCCGAGGCAGCGTCCGGAGCGCCGGCGTCACCCGCCGCGGCCGGCGCCCCGCCGCACGCACCGAGCAACGCCAAAACTACCGCCCCGCGACCCATCCAAGCATCGTAGCATCCGCCGGAAATGGCGGCTCACCTGCCCGCGCACAGGTCTGCGAGCCGGACGCTCGCCGCGCTCTCGCTCTTGTACGCGGCGCAGGGCGTGCCGTTCGGCTTCGCGAGCGAGTACCTGCCCGTCGCCCTGCGTCAGAGCCACTACTCGATGGCGCAGATCGCGGCCGTCGGCTTCTTGCAGGCGCCCTGGTACGCGAAGATGTTCTGGTCGACGCTCGCCGACCGGCCCGCCGTCCGAGCTCGATCGCGCGACGTGCTGTTCGTGCTCCAGGTGCTCCTGTTCGGCTCGCTCGCGCTCTTCGCGGCGAGCCCGCTCGCGGAGGCGCCGAGGTTCTGGTTCGCGCTCACGTTCTTCACCGCGCTGGTCGCCTCGACGCAGGACATCTTCGTCGACGCGCTCGCGGTGCGTTCGCTCCCGCCCGAGCAGCGCGGCTTCGGCAACACGGCGCAGGTCGCCGGCTACAGGCTCGGCATGCTCGCGGGCGGAGCAGGCTTGCTCCTGCTGATCGCGCCGCTCGGCTACCGGCGCGCCGTGCTCGCCTGCGCGATGCTCGTGCTCGTCGCGACGCCGGCGGCTCGCTTGCTCCGCGAGGGTGGCGGAGACGACGCGCCGTCCTCGTCGGCCTCGCGCGGGCGGCTCCCGGTCCTCGCGATGTTCCGCCACCTCTTCGCGCCCGGCGTCTGGCCGGTGATCGTCCTGGCGCTGACGTACAAGGCGGGGCTTCACATGGCCGGCGTGCTCATCAAGCCGATCGTGGTCGACGCGAAGTGGACCGATCACGAGATCGGCGTGGCGGTCGTCACCGTCGGCATCGCAGCGGGCCTGACAGGGGCGGCGTTCGGCGGCCTGCTCCACCGTTCGGTGCGCGAGCGTACGGCGCTGCTCTTCGCGGGCGTGCTGCAGGCCGTCGTCTGCGTGCCGTTGCTCGTCGCCGTCCGGCTCGGCGTCCCGCACGGCTGGACTACCGCCGCGATCGCGACCGAGTCGTTCGTCAGCGGCCTGGGCACCACCGTGCTCTTCGCCGCGCTCATGAGCGCCACCCGCAAGGCCGACGCCGGGCTGCACTACACGCTGCTCACGAGCGCCAACAACGTCGCCATCGGCCTCGGAGGGATCGGCGGTGGTTGGCTCGCCGACCACGTCGGCAAGGTGCCCGTCCTCGGGCTCGCCGCGGTGGTCTCCGCGCTACCCCTCGCGCTGCTCATCCCGTGGGACCGCGCCGTGCGCGCCTCGGCGGGCGTGACCCACGAGGCGATTGGCGGGGTGTGAACCAAGCGGCGCAACCGCATCGTGGCTGACTGAGCGGCACCAGGTGCGTGGGGGCCGCGCTCGCTGCGCGCACGCTCGCCGCCAATGCCACCGCCGTGAGCCTCGGCGTCGGGTGCGGGGCGTGCATGTACGTCGAGCATGGCTCCCTCGTGGATGCTCACCGAGCTGGACCGGACCGAGTGGGCTCACGTCGCGCGCCTCGAGAGCGTCGGGGTGAAGCTGCCCGAGCGCCGCGTCACCAGTCGTGAGCTCATGGCGAGCGCCCGGCACCACCCGCACATCGACCTCGAGCGGCTCACGGGCATTCGCGAGCGGCGCGTGTGCGCGGAGGGCGAGAGCTCGCTCAGCCTCGCGGTCGACGCGGCGCGTGATTGCCTCGCTCGCTCGCGCCACGCGCCGGACGACCTGGAGATGCTCATCTGCGCCAGCATCACGCGATCGGTCGGCGACACGACGCATCGCTTCGAGCCGCCACTGAGCCTCGCGATCAAGGATGCGATCGGCGCTCGGCGCGCCACCAGCTTCGACCTCTCCAACGCCTGCGCTGGGATGATGACGGGCGTGTTCGTCCTGAACGACTTCATCCGCCGCGGCGCGATCCAGTGCGGCATGGTCGTGAGCGGCGAGTTCATCTCGGGCCTCGGCACGACGGCCGCGCGCGAGATCCGCTCGCTCTACAGCCGCCAGCTGGCGTCGCTCACGCTCGGAGACGCCGGCGCCGCGGCGATCGTGGAGCGGGCACCGGACGGCCGGCCCGGCATCCTCGTCGCCGGCTTCACCACCATCTCGGAGCACAGCCGCCTCTGCCTCGGCATGCCGTCGGCGCACCACCGAGAAGCGCGCATGTACACCAAGGCGAGGGCCATCCACCGCGTGGCGATGCAAGACGCGCCGCCTCTGCTCGGCGAGGTCTTCGGACAGACCGGCCTGCGGCTCGAGGACATCGACTACCTGATCCCGCACCAGACCTCGGCGCGCGCGATCGCCGCGGGCGAGCGCGAGCTGCGCGAGCGCTTCGGTGCGGGGCCGAAGCACATGGTGATCAACGTGGAGGAGCTCGGCAACACGGCCTCGACGACGCATTTCCTCGCGCTCCACCGCTACCTCAGCGAGGGGCGCCTACGCGAGGGAGACAAGGTGATGTTGCTCGCGCTCGCCTCCGGGCTCGAGATCGGCGTCATCGTCCTTTCGATGGACGAGCTGGTGAGCACCCATGGGCACGCGAATTGAGTCCGTCGCGACCGTGCGCGCACGCCGCGGCCCGCTCTCGCGCGGCGCGCTCGGCCTCGCCGACGCGGCGGCGCGCGAGTGCCTCGAGCGAGCCCATCGCCAGCCGACCGATCTCGACCTGCTCGTCAACGCCGGGCTCTACAAGGAGAAGAACGTCGTCGAGCCGGCGTTCGCGGCCATCATCCAGGAGGACATCGGGGCCAACCCCGGTCATCCGCCCGTCATGGGCCACGGCACGTTCTCGTTCGACGTGGAGAACGGCGGCTGCGGCGCGCTGACGGCCGCGTACCTGATCGACGGCTTCGCGCGCTCGGGGAGCATGAGGCTGGGGATGGTGGTGGCGAGCGACTCGGATCCCGCGCGGCGAACGTCGCACGGCTACCGCTTCGCGCCCGTGGGCGGAGCGATGTTGCTCCAGGCCGTCGACGGAGACGATGGGTTCGACGGCTTCGAGCTCCGCACCTTCCCGGAGCTCGGGGGGCGTTTCGAGAGCGCGCTGCGATGGGAACCGGGACGGGGCCTCGCGCATCGGGGACACACCGCGCTGGTCGTCGACGAGGCCCCCGAGTACGGGCCGCGCTGCGTGGAGTGCGCCACCTCGTCGGTCCACGCCTTCCTCGATCGCGCGCGCCTCTTGCTTCGTGAGGTCGACCTTCTGGTCGCGACGCCCTCGCCGGGGCAATTCCCGGACGCGCTCGCGAGCGAGCTCGGCGTCGGCGAGGATCGGGTTGCGCACGCCGCGGAGGAGCTCGGCGGCGCTCACACGGCCGGGATGATCGCCACGCTCGAGGGCGCCGTCGAGTCGGGGCAGCTCGCCCGCAGCCGCAACGTGCTCTTCGTCGCGGCCGGCGCGGGCATCACGATCGGCGTCGCGCTCTACCGCACAGCTACGCGAGCCGCTGCTCGATCATCGCGATGAGCTGCCCCACCTCGGGGTGCCGCGCTTCGGGCAACCGTCCCTCGCGGTCGCACTCGTCGAGCAGCGACTTCGCCATGCCCATGCCGAGCGACGCCTCGGGCGTGACTGCCTCGAGCGCCTCGAGCACCTGCATCACCTGACGAAGCGTGCGCGCGTCGTCGCGGCCGTCGGCGCGGAAGGCGATATCGCCCTCGCGGAGCCGCGTGGCTTGAACGAACTTCGAGAGCCAGCGCGCGGTGGCGTCCATCTTGCCATAGTCGAGCGCGGCGGGGACGTCCTGCGGCGTGTGGTACACGCTCGATCGCCCGCACGTGAGGAGCAAGAACGGGATGCGGGCGGACCAGAAGGGCTCGTGGTCCGACAGGGGCGGGATGATGTCGGCGTCGGCCGTACGGACGATGACGCCCGCCTCGGCGCGCTCGAGCGACTCGATGAGCGAGCTCGTCCCCTCGCTGCGCTCGCCGCCAAGGGCGAACACGGAGCTGCCCACCTCGTCGGGCAGCGACTTCGGACCGATGCGGTGCCCCACGACATCCATCGCGACCATGAAGTCGATGCGTTCGCGCGGCACGGGCGGATCGCGCAGAAGCTGACGGGAGCCCATGCCGTCGGTCATGAAGTAGGGCGGCTCCTCGCCGTCGAACGCCGCGATGACGACGCCCCTGCCCTCGCGTCGCGCGGCCGCGGCCCGCGCGACCTCGACCAGGATCGCGACGGCCGCCGCGTTGTCGTCGGCGCCCCATAAGACCTCGTCGCCGAGCTTGCCGAGGTGATCG
>DATIQP010000739.1:0-14385 GCA_035470765.1 Polyangiaceae bacterium
CGCTTGCCGTTCTCGACCAGGCGCAGGTGCGCGAAGTACGGCGCGCGAAGATCGATCGACCCCTCCTGCCCGCGGCCCCGCTGGGCGCGCAGCGCGCCGAGGTTGTGCATCTGCTCGAACAGGGCCGGCAGGTCCTCCGGCTTGGCGACGGCCACGTCGTCGCGCAGCTCGAGCAGGCGCCGCTCGTCCAAGGCGCGTGCCTGGTCGGCGGTGGCCGCGCCCCGGCGCTGGCTCTCCAGCGCCTCATGGACGATGGCGAGCAGGCGGAGCTCTTCGGCGACGATTCGGGAGCCCTGTTCGTCGCCCTGGAGGCCGTCGATGCTCGGCTGCGGTTGGGAGGATGCGTCGGTCACGGAAGCGGAGTGTTTTGAGTCCGCCCGGACCGAAAGGCAAGACCTTCGTTCGACGTTTCACTCCGAACTCTCGCCCAAGGGCTCGAGCGTGCGGCGGTGTTCAGAGAATGAAGTGGTCGCCCAGGCCGAGGACCGTCAAATTGACGCCCTTGAGCTTGGCGCACTCGCGCTCGACCTCGCGCTGGAAGACCGGCTTGATGTGGTACAGCAGCGTCGGCAGCTCCTTCGGGTGCTGGTACTTCTTCAGGTCGGCGAGGAGCGTCGCGGGGGTGTGGTGGCCGCTGATCTTGGCGAGGCGGTCCTGCGAGTTCGGGAAGCTCACTTCCATGAGCAGCGCGCGGAGGTTCGGCGTCTCGTTGAGCGCGGTCCAGAGGCGGTCGGTCGGCCCCGTGTCGCCGCTGTAGCCGAGCGAGCCGTCCTCCCCCTCGATCACGAACGCGCCGCACTCGATCGTGTGGCTCACCAGGATGGATCGAACCGTGTAGCCCGCGATCTTCGTGGGAACCTCCGGCTTGAGCACCTGGTAGCGGATCGTCGGGGCCTTCTTGTTCGGGATCAACGTGAAGTCCGGCCAGAGCAGGCCGTTGAAGAAGTGCTTCTTCAGGATCTCGATCGTCTGCTTGGTGCCCGCGACCACGAGCGACGGGCAGCCGGCCTGGGCGCGGTTGTCGGCGATGGTGGCCAGATCGCGGATGTGATCGAGGTGCGCGTGGCTGACCAGGCACGCCTCCAGCGCGAACTGGGCCTTGAGCTCCATGCCGCTCGTGAGCGAGCCGGCGTCGATGGCGACGCGGTCGTCCAGGATGAAGGCGCTCGTGCGGTGGCGCGGCGTCTCGCCGCCGTGGCAGCCGATGACCTTGAGGTCCATCAGTGACCCTCGAACGGCTCGTTGAACTTCTGCGGCATCTCCACGAGCTCCAGGAACTCGTGCAGCTTGCCCATGTCCGCGACGACGAGCGAGCCGTCGCCCGGGTCGTGGAGGATCTTGAGGCGGTGCAGCCGCCAGAGCACGTCGACGACCTGGGCCGGCTCGACGCCGACCTCGCGGGCGAGCTGCTCGGGCGAGAGGCGCACGCGGATGCCGTCCTCCGTGCGCTCGCCGTACGCCTCGGCGCTCCGCTGCAGGGCGAGGAGCACGCGGGCCTGCGGGTCCGGGTTGAGCAGGATCTGCACGAGGCCGTCGGCGGCGTCGAGGCGCGCGGCGAGCTTCTTGATGAGACGCAGCGCGATCTCGCTGTTCTTCTGGATCATCACCTCGAGCGTCCTTTTGTCGAGCACGAGGCACTTCATGTCCTCCACGACGCGCGCGGTCGCCGTGCGGGGCTTGCCGTTGAGGATGGCCATCTCGCCGAGGAACTCACCTCGCCCGAGCGTGGCGATGGGCCGCTCCACGCCGCCCATCGCCTTGGTGATCTCCACCGCCCCGCTCTGGATCACGTACATCTCTTCGCCGAGCTCGCCCTCGTGGAAGAGCACATCCCCCACGCGAAACTCGCGACCGAACCGGCTGAACAGAGGATCCGACATGCGGGGCGGACAAGCTTATCGCGCCCGTCTGAACGCAGTCAAAAAACGCCCTGCGCCCAGCTCGACAAGGATGAACGGGCGTCCCCGCTCAGTCCATGTCGAAGTCGCCGCCCATGCCGCCCATGCCGCCCATGCCGCCCATGCCGCCCATGCCGCCCATGCCGCCCTCGCCGCCACCGGCGGCCTTCTCCTTCTTCGGCTTGTCGGTGATGACGGCTTCGGTGGTGAGCATCATGCTGGCGACGCTGGCCGCGTACTCGAGCGCGGAGCGGACGACCTTGGCCGGGTCGATGACGCCCGCGGCGACGAGGTCCTCGAACTGCTCGGTCTGCGCGTTGAAGCCGAAGCCGCCCTTGCCCGCCTTCACCTTCTCGATGACGACCGAGCCCTCGGCGCCGGCGTTCCTCGCGATCTGACGAAGCGGCTCCTCGATGGCGCGGCGGATGAGCTTCACGCCCGCCTCCTCGCCGGCCTCCACCTTCAAGCCGTCGAGCACCACGGCCGCGCGCAGCAGCGTGACGCCGCCGCCCGGAACGATGCCCTCTTCGACGGCCGCGCGCGTCGCGTGCAGCGCGTCTTCGACGCGGGCCTTCTTCTCCTTCATCTCGGTCTCGGTGTGCGCGCCGACCTTCACCACCGCCACGCCGCCGGCGAGCTTCGCCAGGCGCTCCTGGAGCTTCTCCTTGTCGTAGTCGCTGGTGGTCGTGTCGATCTGCTTGCGGATGGTCTCGACGCGGGCCTTGATCTGCTTCGGATCCCCCGCGCCGTCGACGATGGTGGTGTTGTCCTTGTCGATGGAGATGCGCTTGGCCTTGCCGAGGTTGGCGATGCCGAAGCTCTCGAGCTTGATGCCGAGCTCCTCGCTCGCGACCTCGCCGCCGGTCAGGATGGCGATGTCCTTGAGCATCTCCTTGCGGCGATCGCCGAAGCCCGGCGCCTTGACGGCGCAGACCTTGAGCAGGCCGCGGAGCTTGTTGACCACCAGCGTCGCGAGCGCCTCGCCCTCGACGTCCTCGGCGATGATGAGCAGCGGGCGGCCGTCACGGGCCACGGCCTCGAGCACCGGCAGGATGTCCTGCATCGAGCTGACCTTCTTCTCGCTGATGAGGATGAACGGCTCCTCGAGCTCGGCGGTCATCTTGTCCGGGTTCGTCACGAAGTACGGCGAGAGGAAGCCGCGGTCGAACTGCATGCCCTCGACGGTCTCGAGGCTCGACTCCATGCCGCGCGCCTCCTCGACCGTGATGACGCCCTCCTTGCCGACCTTGTCCATCGCGTCGGCGAGCATGTTGCCGATGCTGGCGTCGCCGTTGGCGCTGATGGTGCCGACCTGCGCGATGTTCGCCCGGTCCTTCGTCGGGACGGCGAGCTTCTTGATCTCGGCGACGATCGCCGCGACGGCCTTGTCCATGCCGCGCTTGATGTCCATCGGGTTGTGCCCCGCCTCGACCAGCAGCAGGCCCTGGGTGAAGATCGACTGCGCCAGCACCGTCGCCGTCGTCGTGCCGTCGCCGGCCTTGTCGCTCGTCTTGCTCGCGACCTCGCGCACCATCTGGGCGCCGATGTTCTCGACCTTGCCGAAGAGCTCGATCTCCTTGGCGACCGTCACGCCGTCCTTCGTCACCACCGGAGCGCCGAAGCTCTTCTCGATGACGACGTTGCGACCCTTCGGGCCGAGCGTGACCTTCACCGCGTTGGCGAGAGCGTTGACCCCCTCGAGGATCGCGTGGCGGGCGTTGCGGTCGTAGGAGATCTGTTTGGCGCTCATGAGGGTGACTCCGTCTGGAAGAGTGGGTTCAATATGGTGGGCAAGATCGCGTGCCCACGGTGGTTTTTGCCGATGGCTGGCACTCGAATGGTTGGAGTGCCAACACCAGCGCTGCGCACCATAAGTCCGTCCGCGCGGGCGTCAAGCGTCGAGTGCACGAGAGCGCCTCGTCAGACCCTCGCGCGCCGGAACGTCGCCAGAAACGTGAACCGAGGAAACGAGAAGTCGCTTGACAGTCCGCCCTCTGCGACTATCGTCCGCGCCGCTCGTCGCGGCCCAACGCGGCGGACTTTCGTCGAAAATTCTCCCTTTGGGGGATCGTCTAATGGCAGGACGCCAGATTCTGGCTCTGGCTATCAAGGTTCGAATCCTTGTCCCCCAGCTGCGGCGCTCTCGCCGCGATGTACGTAACTTACGAGCTTATTCAGGCCCCATCGTCTAGCGGTTAGGACATCGGCCTCTCACGCCGGTAACATGGGTTCAATTCCCATTGGGGTCGCCAAAATTCTCGAAGGTGTGCGTGACGTTTCCCGCGAGGTGAGCGCGCGGGACGATTGAACGAACTGTCTCGAGCAGCCTTTCAGTAGCCGTCGGAGCGGCTTGCCGAAGCGTCCGCTTGGGAAGGCGTTTCTCCGTCTTGCGGGTCGCAGGCACGTGGCATGACGTGAGGCCTTGGCGACGGGATAGAGCGGTCGCGCGTCGCGCGGGTCTCTACCGTTGCGGTTCAGTTTGAACTGAGATAGGCGCTTTCCATGACTGGCAGAGCTTGGGTGGGACGAGCCGTTGTGGTGGCTGCCGCTGCCCTCTTGGCGTGCGTGGGTGATTCCACGCAGACGACGCCGGATTCTGGCTCGGACGCGGACCTGACCGGCACACCGGGACACCCCTGTTACGCCAATGGAACTTGTAACGCAGGTCTCACTTGCCTCTCTCAGGTGTGCGTAGAGGTTGGGGGTGACGGTGGAGTCACGGATGCCGGCGACGCCGGTAGCCCGCGGACCATCGCGTCGATCCGACAGAATCAACCTGCGAGCGGGTCGAACGTCTCGCTGCAGAACGTCGTCGTGGTCGCTCACGTGACATCCAAGAGCGTGGGCGACGTCTGGGTCCAGGACCAAGGTGGTGGTCCCTACAGCGGCATCCACCTTTCTTGCGCGTATGGCGGCACCGCGCCGAACTGTTCCCTGACGCAGACCCAGATTGATGCTCTCACCGCCGGTGAGGTGGTCAACGTGACCGGCATTTTCACCGTGTACACGCCCACGATACCGAGCAACGCTCCGTCGCAGATCAGACTCGACGCGCCCGCGATCAGCCCGACGGGACAGACGGTGGCGCCGGTCGCGATGACGGTCGCCGCCTCCGCCGTCGCGAAGGCTCAGCTCGGCGCGGCCAGCGACCCGTACAAAGGCGTCTACGTGAACGTAAGCGCAGGCGGCCCCTACACCGTGTCGAGCACCACGGCGACCGAGTTCCAGACGTCGTGCCCAGGCGACGCAGGCACGACCTACAACGGCTTCGAAGCAGCGAGCGGCAGCACCACGCTCGCCATCGGGCTCGTCTTCTACGATACTGTGACTTATTGCATGTCTGGTTGCGGTCTTCCCTGCCCCAGCCCGGTGACCACCCAGGCGTTTACCTCGGTTGCGGGAATCGTCGAGCCCAGCTCGAACAAAAACGGAGCCATCTATCTCGGCATCTCGCCAACGCTGGACTCCGACCTGTTGCATTGACCGGAAGCGCACCGGCGAGAATTTCGGTGCGGAATCGGCTTCCGGTACGCCCAAGAATCCCGAGGATTGGCGTGGGGCGACCCGGGCGGGGCCGCTTGCCTTCCGTGGGCGCGGTGGCCGCATGGAGCCATCCTCCGTGGTGCCTGGTCGCGTCGCTCCAACCAAGCTAAGCTCATCCGTGGAGGCTGGATGCGAAAGCGAAGGCGATCCGCGCTCGTTCCGCGGTCGGTGATCGGGGCAAGGTTCTGCGCTGTGGTGCCGACCTTCGTGCTCCTCGGGATCGAGGCGTGCTCCAGCGGCGGCCCCGTCGTGGGCGTCGCCGCGGTGGCATACTGCTGCTTCGAGGCCGGCGTGGCCGACGCGGCATTCCTGCAAGACGGCGACGCGCAGAGCGGCGATTCGGACGCGCCCAGCGACGCGCCCAGCGACGGCGATGCGCCCAGCGATGCTCCGGAGGGCGGCTGATGCGCCCAAGGAGACCCCGCGTCGTACCGAGCCTCGTGCTCGGCGCGAGCTTCATCGGTGTCGTGCCGGCGTGCGCGCTCCAGGGGTGTGGCGGCGAGATCGCGATCAAGGACGGCGGGAGCGACGCCGCGCCGGATCAGTTCATGGGCGTCGGCGCCGTCGCGTACTGCTGCTTCGACGCGGGCGTTGCCGTCGACGCCTTCATCCCACCCGATGCGGGCGATGCGGCGGACTCGAGCGACGGCCTTCCCGCCGACGCGCCCGGAGGAGGCTGAGCGAGGGTGCAGATCCGTCGCGTGCTGACGAATACGCCGCTCGCGCGCGTGCACGAGCGCACCATCCTGCAGCGCGGTCCGCGCAAGGGAGTGGCGGTGCCGTGGAGCTCCTTTCGTGCGGACCGCTACCCTGCCGCGGCGCTCGCGCTCTCGTACGATGCGCAGCGCATGCTCGCCCTCGGCGAGTACTCTGCGGTGAGCTTGTTCGCACGATTCGTCGAGGGCCTGACGCGCGCCGGGGCCCCTTTCGATCTCGTCTCTGCGGCCGCGCGCGTGCCGAGTGACGAGATTCGCCACGCCGATCTAGCCTTCCGGTTCGCGGCGCTCTGCGCGGGCCGAGAGGTGTCGGTCGAGGCCGGCGAGCAGCACACCTCGTCGCGCTTCGACCGGCCGATGGCGCTGGACGAGCTCGACACGTTCGCGATCGAGGTCGTCGCCATCGGCGAGACGCTCGCTTGCGCCCTCTTGTCGGCGTGCCTCGACGGCGCGACGGATCCGGTTGCCCACGCCGTCTACTCCAACATCGTAGCCGACGAGGTTCACCACGCGCGCCTGGGCTGGTACTACCTGCTCTGGCGTGCCGCGCAGTGGTCGCTCGAGCAGCGACAGCGGGTGGCCGACCACGCCGGCGCGATGGTGGTACAGGTCGAGACGCGCTTCGGCACGGGGCGCGACGCACCGCGTGGCGCCCAGAAGGCCGCGCGCGCGCTCGGCGTGCTCAACACGACGCGGCAGCGAAGGGTCGTGGCCGACGTGATGAAGCACGAGATCGTGCCGGGCCTCGATGGGCTCGGCCTCGGCGCGTCGCACGCATGGCGAGCTCGAAAACGCATCGGCTGAGCGCCTCGCTCACGTCACTCGGGCGCCCGCTGCGGCCGCGCGAGCGCGAGCGGTTGCGGGCCTTTCTCCGGCGCGCGCTCGCCTGGCAGCGCGATCTGCAAGGCTTCCCCGCTCCGCTCGTCCACGCCCCCGACGGGACGCCGTATGTCTCGATCTACAAGGACGGAGAGCTCAGAGGCTGCTACGGCAGCCACGAGGGTGGTCCCGGCGAGCGGCTCGCTCGTGCCCTGCTCCTGTCGCTCGCCGATCGGCGCTACGGCGGTATCGCTCCGACCGATCGCGCGAGCCTGCGGGCGGAGGTGGCGTACGTGACTTCGGCGCGGCCCGTCCGCGCCGACGAGGCCGAGGCCTCCCTCGAGCCAGGCGTGCAGGGAGTGGCGCTCGTCACGGGGGACGCAGCGACCCTGGTGCTGCCCTCGGTCGCACGCGACCACGGTCATGACGCCAAGACCACGCTCGACCTGCTGGCGAACAAGGCGCGGCGCGAGCGCAGCCTGCGAGACGAGGGGCTGGTCTGGCTGCTGGATGTGGAGGCAGTCTCGACTCACGGCGTTGCCGCCCGCGACCCGAGGCTCGCCGCCAGGCGCTGGCTCGAGTCGCTGGTCTCTCCGCGAGGTGCGCTCAGCTTCGAGCTCGTGGGGGCGACGGGCGCGCGCGTCGCGAGCGGCACGATGCGGCATGGACGGATCGCGGTGGCTGTGGAAGCGCTCGCCGCGCTGCGATCGCGCAAGGCGCGCGCCGCCCGGGATTGGTTGGCGCGCGAGATTGCGCTTGGGCTGCGCGATGCGTCCGAGGTCGTCGGCTGGCCGCAGCGCCCGGACATGGTGCTCGGCACGCTCGCTCTTGCGACGCGCGCGGGCCTCGACGTCCCGCTCGCGGAGCTCGCGGCCTCCGCAGATCCTTCGACCGTCGCGCCGTGGCACGCGGCCCAGGTCGCGGCGGTGCTCGGGGAACGGACTCCGGCCGCGCTCTACCGGCTTTGCGTTGCCGATCTCGAGGGGCGCCCGTTCTCGCCCTACCTCGCGATGGCTGCGCGCCGCCGTGGCGACGGACGCGTCCTCGAGCGCACGGCGAGAGCCCTGGTCGCCACCCTCTCGCCGGCTGCCCCCTTCGCCGGCGGTGCGCGCGTGACGCCCGTTCCCGAGGTCGCCCTCACGGCAGTCGCCGTCGAGGCGCTGGCGCCTCTCTCCACGAGCGAGGCCAGGCGAGCCGTGGCGCGCGGGCGTGCCTTCCTCGCGGGTCTTCAGGTCCTCGACGTCCCCGGGGCCATGCACCCGAGCGCGCTCGGCGCGTTCCGCGCCTCGCCCATCGCACCCATCCTACGGTGCGACATCACGGCGCACGCCGCGCTCGCCTGCTTCGTCTCCGACTAGCCGACCGAAGCGGCGAAGCCGAGCAGGCCTGCCGAGGCGAAGGCGAGCGTGCACAAGATGAAAGCGGCCCAGCGGGGTGCGTCCCAAGTCATGCGTGGATTTTGGCATTCGCCGCGGGAGCGCGCCAGTTTGTGGCGCGGTTGACAAAAGCGAACGACCGTTCTAAATTATGGACCGTGGACGAGGCGCCATGAGCAAGGGAGAGCAAAGGCGGTCGGCGATCCTGGACTCGGCCCTCGCCTTGACGAGCGAGGCCGGCCTCGCCGGGGCGACGATCGGCGCGCTCGCCGAGCGCACCGGGATGAGCAAGAGCGGCCTCTTCGCGCACTTCCAGTCGAAGGAGAACCTCGAGGTCGCCATCCTGCAGGAGGCCGTCCGCCGCTTCGTCGGCCTGGTCATCGTGCCGGCCCTCGAACAGAAGCGGGGCGAGCCGCGAGTGCGCGCCCTCTTCGACCGGTGGATGGCGTGGCCGAAGCACGATTTCCAGCCCGGCGGCTGCATCTTCGCCGCCGCAGCCTCCGAGCTCGACGACCGCCCCGGCCCCGCGCGGGACGTGCTGGTCGGGGCGCAGAAGGACTGGATGGGCACCCTCGCCCAGGCCGCCCAGATCGCGGTCGACGAGGGCCACTTCCGCAAGGACCTCGACGTGCGACAGTTCGCCTTCGAGGAGTTCGCCCTCGTCTACGGCGCCCAGATCGTGCACCGGCTCGGGCTCGACCCGCGCCCGGGGCAGAAGCTGCGCGCAGGGTTCGATCGGCTCGTGAAGGACGCCCGGAGCTGAGGCACGAAACGGAGGACGCGATGACCCAGGACGCGACAAGGCCGGTTCAAAAACGCACGAACGTTCGTACCTCGCTTCAGGCGGCCCGCGCCGCCATCCACGCCGTCGCGCCCGCCTCGAGGCCGCTCGCCGCGCGCATGGCCGGGGAGCTGTTCCTGCGCCCGCGCCGCCACCAGACGCCGCGCTGGGAGCGCGAGCTGCTCGCCAGGGCGCGGAGCTTCCGGGTGCCGTTCGGCGACGCTCACCTGCCCGCGTGGGAGTGGGGGCCGGCCGGCGCGCCGCCCGTGCTCCTGGTGCACGGCTGGGAGGGGCGCGGCAGTCAGCTCGGCGCGTTCGTCCAGCCGCTGCTCGCGCGCGGCTTCCGCGTGGTGGCGTTCGACGGACCCGGGCACGGCCGCGCGCCGTCGCACCGCTCCTCGGTCGTCCACCTCGCGCTCGGCATCGAGCGCATGGCGGCGGTGCTCGGCCCGCTCGAAGGGGTCGTCGCGCACTCGGTCGGCGGGGCCGCGACCGCGCTCGCGCTGGAGGTCTCGCGAGGCACGCTCGCCCTCGGTCGCTGCGTGCTCGTCGCGCCGCCGGTCAGCCCGGAGCGCTTCTTCGGCTACTTCGCCGGCATTCTCGCCCTCGGCCCCGAGCTCCGCGACGCCGTGGCGCGCTACATCGAGCGATCGGT
This sequence comes from Polyangiaceae bacterium, assembly GCA_035470765.1. Lineage (GTDB taxonomy): Bacteria > Myxococcota_A > Polyangia > Polyangiales > Polyangiaceae > DASXHD01. Next base: position 9,789 of record DATIQP010000739.1, read on the forward strand.
GGCGTTCCCGCTGCGGCAGGTCGACGTGAGGAGCTTCTCCCCTCACCTGCGCTCGCCGATGCTGCTCGTGCACGACGAGGGCGATCGCGAGGTCCCGTTCGAGGACGGCCGGGCGTTCGCCGCCGCGTGGCCTGGCTCCAAGCTCGTGGTCACCAGCGGGCTCGGCCACCGCGGCATCTTGAAGGATCCGGACGTCACGGCGGCGGCGGCCGCGTTCATCGCCGGCCACGACGAGGTCGCCGAGGGCCTTCCGCTCGGCTCCATCGACGCCGAGCTCTTCGACCGCCCCCGGCGGTGGGCCCGCATGGCGAACGGTCGTGCGTAACTCGTTAGCTTGCCAACGAGTTAGGGCCTCGTCAGAGCCCGCCGTCGCCGTGGGGGTAGGTCGTCTCGCAGTACGTCAGCTCGGTCGGATCGATCGTCGCCGCCGGGAGGGTCGGAGGCGTGAGCTGCGCGGGCGCCGAGAAGTCGAAGAGGTCCATCGGCGCGTCGGCGTTGGCGTCGCGCGCCGTGAGGCACGGGATCTTGAACTTGGCCTCGATGAACTTCGTGATGCTGGTGTGATCGTAGGTCGCGTGGCCGACGTAGCCCTTCTTGGCGTACGGCGAGACGACGATGAGCGGGACACGGAAGCCCAAGCGATCGAAGTTGGCCGGGATGGAGTTGTTCGAGCCGCTGAGGATGGGCGCGGTCGTGTCCGGGACGCACGCGGGCGGCGGCGGCAGGTGATCGTAGAAGCCGCCGTGCTCGTCCCACGTGATGAAGATGGCCATGTGTGGCCACTGCGGGCCGGTCATCAGCGCCTGGAGCATGTCGCTCGTGAACTTCTGGCCGGTCTGGATGTCTCCCGGCGGGTGCTCGTCGTTGCCGTCGGAGTTCTCGTGGATGAGATCGGGATCGAGGAACGACATCGGCGGCAGCGTGCCGGCCTTCGCTGCGTTCACGAACTCGGTGCCGTCCGAGGGCGTGTTCGGGTAGGGCGTGACGCGATGCTGCGGGTTGCGGCCCCAGCGGTTCAAGAATGAGACGCCGTAGATCATCGCGGCGCTCGGCAGCGAGTTGGCGTAGATGTTCCAGTCGACGTGGCGCTTCTCGAGCTCGTCGAGGATGGTCGCGTCGTTGTCGGGGTACGTGTAGCTCGTGATGTCCGGGAACTCGTTGCTCGTCCGGCCGAAGCTCGTCCCCGCCCAGAAGTACATGCGGTTGACCCACGTCGGGCCGAGCACGGAGCAGTGGTAGTGGTCGCCGATCGCGAAGTTCTGGGCGAGCGCGTAGTAGAACGGGATGTCCGTCTGGTCGTAGTAGTACATGGCGCGCGCGCCGCTCGCGAGCGATGGGTCGCCGCCGTCCGGAAGGTCGCCGGCAGACCAGCCCTCGTTCTGCTGCACGAATCCGCTCATGCCGCCGTCGGCGTACTCGTAGTGCGAGCCGTTCCACTCGTGGTTGGTGTCGAGCGTGCACTTGTGGGGAGCGTGCGTGTACGGGTACTGCGCGGGAGCGCCGCCGTCGCCTGGATCGACGCCGGGGTTGGTGGCGCTGGCCGGGGCCGACTCGATGTCGGTGCGGTTCAGGAACTTGCCGAGCTGGCCGAAGTAGTTGTCGAAGGAGTGGTTCTCCATCATCAGCACGACGACGGTGTCGATGGGGATCGCCGTGTCGACGGGCTCGCTTGCGCCGAGCGTCTCGGCAGGCATGTCGCCGCGCTTGTAGGTGCACGCGGCGCGGCCGTTGGCCGCGGTGGTGTCGTCGGGGCGCGTGACGGGCCGGTCCCACTCGGGTGGCGTGGGCGGGCGCTGGTCGACGTCGGCGCCGGAATCGGAGTCGCCGCCCGAGCTGCACGCGGAAAGCGAAGAGGCCGTGTAGAAGGTCGCGAGGAGCGGCAGGCTGCTTGCCAGGCCGGCGCCTAAAAAGAGCGCTTTGCGCATGCGCGCGAGTGTAGGCGTACCCACCGGACGTGGCCGAGGGAAATCGCCGTGACATGCCCGCGTCAAGCGATGACGCGCAGCGACCCTCGTACGACGCCGTAGCCATCCCCGGCGCGAGCCCGGAGCGAGCGCCACGCCGCGCCCGGCTCGCTCGCTCCGGAGAGCACGCCGGCGTAGGTGGCGACCAGCTCCGCGACGTCGCCAGGGGTCTCGCGAACGAGCTCGATGCGATGGCGGCGCACGCCCGCGGCGCCCAGCGCGGGCACGAGCCCGACGGCGCTCTGCGCGCGGCCGTGGAAGACGGTGTTGCGGCAGCCGACGTCGGCCTCGATGGGGTGATCGACGCCGGCCCGGTCGCGGAGCGAGACGGTGTGGCTTTCGCACGGGCGGCCGCACGTGCGGTGGTCGGAGCCGTTCGAGAGCATCGCCGCGAAGACGCAGTGCTCCATGTGGAAGAGCGGCATCGGGTGGTGGACGACGACCTCGGCGAACGGGCCGAACGGTGAGTCGACGAGCGCTCGGAGCTGGCCCTCGTCGAGATCGAACGAGGGCGTGAAGGCGATCACGCCGCGGCCGAGCACCTCGGCCGCGCTCAGCCGGTTGGTGACGTTGAGCGAGAAGTCGCCGACGCAGGGCACGTCGCACTCGGCCGCCTCGCGCAGCGCCCCGAGGCCTCGCACGAGGATCGCGTCGGGCCGGAGATCGCGCAGGTAGCGGTCGATCTTCTCCTCGCCGGGCTTGCGGATGCGGGGCGGCGCCACGCCGATCCACGCGCCTCCGGGTCGCTCGCGGAGCGCGCGCAGGGCGGCGCCGGTGCCGACGAGCTCGAGGAAGTCGAGGTAGACGCCGCTCGCGCCCGCGTCGAGGGCGGCCTGGGCCTGCGGGAGGTTGCGCGCGAGGACGAAGAGGCCCTCGGGCGGCGGTGCGCGATCGGGGGGCGCGGCCCGGTCCACGAGGTCGCTCGAGCGGACCTGCGTCGTCTCGTGGCGGCGCGCGGCCCGCTCGTCGAGCGCGGCGGTGAGGGCGCGCCTCGCCCGGTTGAGCGACGACAAAGGCAGGATGACGCCATCCGCAAGGCCGCGCGCGTCGAGGGCACGCAGCTCGTAAGAGGTCTCGCCGAGCTTCGCGAGCTTGCCCTCGATCGCGTCTGCCGTCAGCGGCGCGCTCTTGGCGGGCGCGAGCACGACGTCGCTCTCGGCGCTCGCCGCCCGGCCGTCGGCCGCGATCGCGTGAAGGGAAAGCGGCGCTCCCGCGGTCCCGGCGACGACCACGTCGATCGCGACCCGGGCCGGCTCGCGGCCCGCGGCCTCGAGCCCCTGCCCGACCGACGGCGAGCTCGTGCGGAAGAGACGCCGCTCCGGCAGCTCGCGCGGGAGCTCGCGGTCGGGCCCGAGCCACGCGTAGACCCGCGAGCCTGGCTTGGCGGTCTCCACGTCGAGCCCGCGCTCGTCGCGCATGGTCCACACGCGCCCGCCGACCTCGCCCTCGCCCGCGTAGCCTCCCTGCACGAGCACGCCGTCGCCGCGGCGAAGCGTGTCCGTGACCGCGACGTCGAGCATGCGGCGCCCCCCGAGATCGCGCACGCCTCGCACGGTGCCGGCGAGCACTCCGCGGTGATCGCACGTCTCGCCGTCGACGAGACGCTGGTGATCGGTGCCGCCGAGGAAGCCCGGACCGGAGCCGCGCGAGAACGTCTGCAGAGCCTCGGCGAGGTGAACGGCATCGGGGGCCGCGCCGTCGATCGCCTCGCGGTAGAGGCGTGTCGTCGCGAAGACGTAGTCCGGGCCCTTGAGCCGGCCCTCGATCTTGAGCGACGCGACGCCGAGCTCGACGAGGCGCGGGACGAGGGCCGACGCCTCCAGATCCTGCGGCGAGAGCAGGTACGCCCTGTCCCCCGTGTCGCGCCGCTCGCCGTCGACCATGAGCTCGTAGGGCAACCGGCACGCCTGCGCGCACGCGCCGCGGTTGGCGCTCCGGCCGCCGATGGCCTCGCTCGTCAGGCACTGCCCCGAGTAGGCGACGCAGAGCGCGCCGTGGACGAAGACCTCGAGCTCCAGGTCCGAGCCCGCGCGGACGCGCGCGATGTCTTCGAGCGACAGCTCGCGCGCCAGGATGACGCGGCTCGCGCCGAGCTCCCGCGCGAGCTCGACTGCGCCAGCGTCGGTGCAAGTCATCTGCGTGGAGGCGTGGATGGGGAGCGACGGCGCCACGCTCCGCACGAGCCTCGCCACGCCGAGATCCTGCACGATGACCGCGTCGACGCCGGCCTCGGCGCACGCGCGGATGGAGGCCTCGAGCGGGCCGAGCTCGGCGTCGAAGACGAGGGTGTTGAGGGCGACGTAGCCCTTGCGGCCGCGCCGGTGGAGCTCTCGCATCGTGGCGTCGAGCGCGGCCTGGTCGAAGTTCTCGGCGCGCGCCCGTGCGCTGTAGCTCTTGAGGCCGAAATAGACCGCGTCCGCGCCCGCGGCCACGGCAGCGTTCAGCGACGCCTCGTCCCCTGCGGGTGCGAGCAGCTCGGGTCTACGTACGGACATCGCGGCGGCGACGACGTAGCACGATCAGAGCCGCGCCGCCCGCGGCCGCGATCCATCTCCACCCCGACGCGTCGGTCCCGGTCGCACGGCACGAGCAGCCTCCGCTGCCGCCCGGCCCGTTTCCGCCGTCCTGCGGCG
>DATIQP010000740.1:0-14435 GCA_035470765.1 Polyangiaceae bacterium
GTGCTGGATGACGGCGTCGCACGGCGAGCTGCCGGCGTGGGCGACACGGCTTCCGAACATGAGCAACCCGATGGCGAGGCAGACGATCGCGCGCGTGAGCATTGCGCGCGCGGACGCAAGGTCCACACCAGGGTCATCCAGGGCCACGCCGAGCGTCCGCCAGGTAGCCGCGTACAGGAGTTTTTCCTTCCCCCGCCACGGAAGTTTTCCCTGGCGAGGGGACCCGTCAGCGAACCCTCGGTGAGGATTGGACGCCTGGCCGCACGCTTGCAAAGCTCATGGCGTGCGATTGACCAACCTCCCTTGGGCCGTCTTGTTGCTCTCCGCCTCGGGCTGCGCGACCATCGCCACGCGAGTGGAGCGAACGGGACCCCTGGAAGCGCCCCTCGGCGCGGACACTCCCGTCGTCGCGTACTTCGACGGCGCGAGGCCCCCGGCGCCCTTCGTCGAGCTGGGGCAGATCCGAGTCGAGTCTTCCGCGTCGATCGGGGAGGTGCTCGAGGCCGCGTCGGCCCGCGCTCGAGAGCTCGGGGCGGACGCGATCCTGGTGGACTTCCGGTACCACTATGCGTCGCTACCCGTCACGTTCGACGCGTCCGGAGTGCCTGCCGTCCCTCCGACACCTCGCCTCAACGCGAACGTCGTCGCGGTGCGGGTTTCTCCTTGATGGGCTGGAGCGGCGCGAGCATCAAGTCGCCCGAGATCATCGAGAGCACCTCCTGCGCGGCGTAGGCGGCGAGGCCGGCGGGGCTCATCGCGTCGAGCTTCCTCACTCGCTTCCGCGTGAACGGGTCGCGCAAGGCGCCTCCGGGGCCGATGCCCAGATCGCGGAAGGCGAGCGATGCCGTCGCTCGCGCGAGGCTCGCCAGCGGCTCGAACGCGAACGGGTAGACCACGGTCGTCGGGTCGTGGAGGTAGCCGATCGGCGCGCGGTGGCCGCTGCGCACGCCGTCCACGAGCCAGCGCACGAGCTCGCGCGGTTGCCCGTGGATGTCCACGACGGCGATGCGCGCCTGCACGAGGGCGCCCGAGGCGGCGAAGCGCTGCACGAGCTCGGGCCTGTCGACGAGCAGGATGCCCGCCGGGAAGTACGCCCGTGCCTCGCGCCGCGCGAGCTTGCCCATCACGACGCCTTCCTGGTCCCGGGCCGCGCGAGGCGCTCGAGCGATCGCTGATGGAGCTCGGTGATGAGGACGAGCCACAGCTTCTCGGCCGTCCTCGGTCGCGCGAGATCGGACGCGAACCGTTGGCCCGCGAGCAGCCGCTCGACGAACTTCCAGCGGAAGATCCCGCGCTCGCGCACGCGCTGGGCCGTGAGCACATCGCGGGCGTAGACGCCGAGCTCCCCCTCGAACCACGCGCGGAGGGGCACCGCCATCCCTCGTTTGGGGCGATGGACGACGACCGCGGGAAGCGAGCGGGCGACGGCGCGCTTGAGCACGATCTTCTCGTCGGTCCCGTGGAGCTTCTGCCAGGGGGGGATGGTGAGCGCCAGATCGACCACGACCCGATCGAACAGCGGTGAGCGCAAGGCGAGGTCGTGGGCGCCCACCATCTTGGCGACCTTGACGAGGATGTTGTTGCCGCCCTTGAGGGCGAGGTTCGTCACCATCAGCTGGCCCACGAAGGTCTCTCCTCGCCTCGTGCGCTCGAACCCCCGCTCGACGTCCTGGCGCAGTGCGTCGGCGTCGAAGCTCTCGCGCCACCCCGGCGTGAGCGCCTCGTCGAGGTCGTCGGCGAGGTGGTGGTGCGCGCTCATATAGGCGGAGCCCAGGCGGCGCGCGCCGTACAGGCCCTCGAGCACCATGCCGATGTTCTTCGGGCCACCGAACAGCGGATCGCCGCCCTCGCCGGTGAACAGGACGTCGCACGTGCGTGCGGCCTCGCGGGCGAGCAGGTAGTTGGGGACCGCGATCGGCTCGGAAAGCAAGTCCTCCAGGTGGAGCAGGGCGGGCTCGATGGCGTCGCAGAAGGCGCGGGGGCCGAGCTCGAAGACGTTGTGGCGCACGCCGAGGTGCTTCGCCACCGCCCGTGCGTAGCGGATCTCGCTCGGGAGGGAGTCCCCGAAGTGGAGCGTGTACGCCTCGAAGGTGCGACCGAGCTCGTGCAGGCGCGCGGCCACGAGGGAGGAGTCGAGCCCGCCGGAGAGGAACGCGCCGACCCGCCCCGCGGCGGGTGCCATCGCCACGGCCTGGGTCAGCGCGCGATCGAGCTCGCGAGCGGCGTTGGGCATCGACCGCTCGGGATCGCAGCGTTCGCGCGGAGCGTAGTAGCGGCGCGCGACCGGCCGGCGCTCGAACCGTACGAGCTCGCCCGGAGCGACCTGGCGCACGTGACGGAGCGACGTGCCGGGCGCGGGCACGTACCCGAGCACCAGGCTGGTCACCACCCCACCCCGATCGACCTCGGACGTCACGCCGCCGGCGATCAGCGGCCCGATCGCAGTGGCGAAGGCGTGGCCCCCCGAGGGGAGCTCGGCGAAGTAGGCGGGGCGGGTGCCGTGGTGATCGCGCGCGACGAACGTGACGCCCCGTACGCGAGCGGCGAGCGCGAACTCGCCCGACAGACCTTCGATCGCGCGCTCGCCTCGAGCACGAAGCCGCTCGAGAAGCGCTGCGGCGTCGATGACGGTGCGGCCGGAGCGCACGTAGCCCGACACCACCAGCCAGTCGTCGCCGGACCGTGCTCCGCCCGCGTCTCGCTCGCCGAACCACGCGCAGGCGGGAGAGACGGCGTACGCCGCGACATGGGCCACCGCCGCGCTCGTGGTCATGCCAGCGAGCACACGGTGGGCCGCGGCGTCGGAGGCGACCTCGCAGCCGAAGAAGCCGCCCACTAACCCACGCCCCCGTACGGATCGCAGACGTAGCCGGACGGAGGACACCCGCCGTCGCCCGCGAAACCGCCGTCGCCGAGGCGCGCTCCTCCCTCCGTCGCGCCAGCATCACCCGAGGGATCGCAGCCGTAGGGCTGGCAAGGGCTGGCTCGGTCACACGCCTGCACGGCCATCGCCCCCGCGACGACGAGCGCCGTGCGGAGCAAGTCGCGGCGCGCGAGCTTCGCGCCGCTCGCGTCGCCGAGCAGGACGAACGGAAAAAGGAGCATCGGCGTCACGCCGGTGCCGGTCTTCTCGCGCCGCCCTGCGAGACTGTGCGCGCCCTTCGCGTCCGCCGCGCTCGGCGTCCGCGGCTCGACCTCGACGAGCTCGACGAGCTCGACCGGGTCCCCGTCGAGCTGCGCCGCGTTGACCTCTCGCAGCAGCGCGCTCATGTTCGTGTTCGAGAGGCGGATGCCGCCGCGTGTCGGCCGCAGCAGGCCCGCCTTGTCGCGCGGTCCCCCGTGGATCGCGACCAGACCGCGCCCGTTTTCGGCCGCGAGCCGCGCGTCGCCGGATTGGGCCCGGAGCAGCAGCGCGCCCACACGGCCGAACTTGCGAGCTCGGTGCGCGTGGGCCCATCCGGGGGGCATGCTCCCGGCGATCACGTACGTGCCCGCCGGCGGGTGCCCGAACGGGAGCAGCGGCGACGTGTCCGCGTTGCCGTGCTTCTTGGCGACGCGCGCGCCCGCCGTCGCGAGGGCGCGGAACGGCCCGGCGCGAACCGCCCCGTCGCGGCCCATGAGCACCGCTCGCCCGCAGTACGCGCGCCCTCTTGGAGCGACGAAGACCAGCGTCGACACGGCGCTAGGCCTTCTCTCCGCGCGGAGCGGAGAGATAGGTGCGGTTGATCATGGGATGGGCGGCGTCCGTCGGGCCCCAGTCCGAGTCGGGATGGAACGCGACGATGTCCATCGACTCGTTGGCGAAGGTGCGGAACGCGTGCTGCTCGTGCTCGCTCAGGAGAAACGCCGTGCCCGGCTCGAGCGGCTCCTCCCAGGGCTGGCCCCGGCCCGGGCCGAAGGCCATGCCGCGCCCGCGGAGCACGACGCCGAGGCGAATCGATGGGTGCAGGTGCACGCTCTGGCGCGTCCCGGCGGGGAAGTGCAGGTGGTTGAGCACCGGATCACCGGAGCGCGGGGGCGAGCAGAGGATCGTGTCGGAGCAGCCGTCGATGTAGACCAGCCGGCCGCGCTCCTCGATGCGGCCGAGCGAAGCGGGAGCCCGGTACCCGAAGCGTTCGACCACCATGGTATGCCCATCGCTGACGATGTTGCACGGGCCGGGCAGGGCGAAGTAGCAGCCCGCGTCGAGCGTCGCGCTGATTCCGGCGGCTTGCACGGAGGTCTGGCCGTCGACGACGGCCCCGTAGACGGTCGTCGTCGCGTCGTCGTATGCGCGCGCCGCGTCGAGGATCCGCAGCCGCGCGGGGTACATGCTCGTCATCGCCTCGATCGCGCCGACGCCTCGGAGGGTTTGCATGACTATGGCTCTCGCAAGGTCCGAGCCAATCGCGGCATTCCACCCCAAATGGGTTGCATGGTCACAGTATGACGGATCGGTTCCCGCGCGCGACGAGGAAATATTCCTAGCCCTGCCGGCTACCTCGCGTAGTGCTTCAAGGTTGGCTTCTCGTAGAAGTGCCGCGAGGGACCCGGCGCGCGCCCGCGCATGGCGGGCGAGCCACCGCGCATCGCGGGCGACCCTGTGCGCATGGCTGGCTCGCCGCGCATGGCGGGCGAGCCTCCTCGCATGGCCGGTTCGCCGCGCATGGCCGGCCCGCCGCCGCGCACCCTGCCTCCCCACCCGGCGCGGTACCTCCCGAGCTCCGCCGGCTCGGCCCGGTAGTGGTTCCAGCGCCCATTTTCCATGTAGTTCCAGCGGTTGTTGTACCAGTACGTCGGACGGCCCTCGTAGTAGTAGGGGCTCGTCGTGGCGACGTACGCAGCCGACGGGTACTCGCTGGCTCCGTACCCGTACTCGCCATCTCCAGCGTAGCCGTAGCCGTATCCGTAGCTGGGCGTCGCGTCGACGCCGTAGCTCGTCGTCGCGTAGCCATAGCCGTAACCGTCGTCGGCGTAGCATCCGGTCATGGTCGCGAGCCCCGCGAGAACCAGCCCCACCGCCGCGAGCTTTCGTTGGATTTTGCCCTTCGACTTCATGGCGACCTCACTCCGTGTCCGTCCGGCCTTCGTCCCCGTGGCTCAAGTGCTCGCGAAGCATGTCGGCGAGGCGAGCTCGCTGATCGGCGGTCAGCACGGGCATGACCGCTTCGCAGAAGCGAGCGAGATGCGCCGCGCCCCAGCCGTCGAGCGCGCGGTTCACCTCGTCGGCGTGGTCCAGCGCCTTGGCCTCGAAGGAGTCGCTCGCGAACGCCTTCTCGAGCTGCTTCACGTACGCGTCTGCCTGCGCCAGATCGAGCGCCGGCGAGGCCCCGCTCGGGGAGGCCGACAGGGTCGCGCGGACCTTGGCGACCTGACCCTCCGACAGATTGAGCTCCTTCGCGAGGGCGCCCACGTGGCCGCCGTCCGGGGCCTTGTCGTCGGTGTTGGCGACCTTCCACACTTCCCAGTTCGCGCGGACCTTGCCCGCGAGCGCCACCCGCTGCGGGGGTGTCAGAGCGGCGTGGAGCCGGTCGAGCGCCTCCGCCGCCGCGCCGTGAATCGTCGCCGACGCGGCCCCGAGCTCCTCGATCGCCGCGTCGATCTTCGCGCGGTCGAGGCTCTCCGCCGCGACGCCGTCGGCCAGCGCGGCGAGCAGCCTGCGCTCGGCGACCCGCGTGGGCTCGATCTTGGCGGACAGGTCGGCCTGGATCTTCGTAATGGCGTCTTGCTGCTCGGGCGAGACGCCGAGCGAGTCGATGCCCATGACCACGAACATCAGGACGCCGCCGTGGTGATGGTGGCGATGATGCTCCACCAGGTCGGTCATCCCATCGTCTTCGGAAGCCGAGGCAGCGCTGGCGCCAGGCGCTTCGGTGGGAGGGCGCTTGGCCGCCCCGCTGCAGGCAGTACACGCCACGACGAGCCCGACGAGCCACGAGAGCTTCATGCGCTGCGGTACCGGTGCAGATTGCGTGCCCGACCGTGGGCGCGCCGCTGGCTCGTTTTCACCAGCGTCGTCGTGAGGGAGAAACTCCCTCCGTCGTGTCAGATTCTCCAGGGGGCGCTCAGGGGAGGCGCGCGCTGATCACGTACTGGTCCGGGAGCGCGACCGGCGCGACGCCGGCGGTCAGCCCCACCTTCCGCAGCTCGCCCACGACTTGCTCGGGCGTGAGCCGATGCTGCGGCGGCGGGCCGTGCGGCGACTCCTTGGTGAAGTCGACGATGGTGATCGAGCCCTCGGCTGAGAGGGCGTCGCGCAGCTTGGCTGCGTACGCCTCGCGCGCGGGGATGTGGTGCCAGGTGTCGACGATGAGGACGCGATCGACCTTGCCCTTGGGAAGCTGCGGGTCGTCGATGGCGACCTGCGACGCCTTGACGTTCGAGAGGTGCTCGCGCGTCGCGCGCTCGGTGAGGTAGCGGACCATGTCCGGCTCGACGTCGAGCGCGAGCACGGTGCCGGTCGGCCCGGCGGCGCGCGAGAGATAGGGCTCGAAGTAACCCGTGCCCGCGCCGATGTCGGCGACCGTCATCCCCGGCTGGATCTTCATCGCGGCGACGACGTCGGCCGGCCTCTGCCACGCGTCGCGCGCCGGATCGTCGAACTCCTTGGTCCACTGCTCCGCGTGCTCGAAGCGGTGCACGAGCGGCGCGGCGCTCGCGGACGGCGCCGGAGGGCTCGCCGGAGCGGGCGTGCGCGAGGGCTCCGGAGAGTACGCGACGGCGCCGAGGCAGAGCGCGAAGAGCAGGGCGACGCGCTGGCGAATGCGCACTCCGGTCAGTCCTCTTCCTTTTCGCGCAGCTTCGCGAGGACGCTGAAGTCCTCGAGCGTGGAGGTGTCGCCCTTGGTCTCGAGCGCGCCGCTCGCGACCTCCTTCAACAGGCGCCGCATGATCTTGCCGCTGCGCGTCTTCGGCAGCGAGTCGGTGAAGCGGATCTGATCGGGACGTGCGAACTTGCCGATCTCCTTGTCGATGTGGACGGTGAGCTTCTCCTTGAGGTCCTTGCTCGGCGCTTGCCCGCTCTTGAGCGTGACGAAGACGACCAGCGCCTGACCCTTGAGGTCGTCCGCCTTGCCGACCGCGGCCGCCTCGGCGACGGCTGGGTGGCTGACGAGGGCGCTCTCGATCTCGGCGGTGCCGATGCGGTGGCCGGCCACGTTGAGCACGTCGTCGATGCGGCCGACGACCCAGAAGTACCCGTCCTCGTCGCGGCGCGCGCCGTCGCCGGTGAAGTACATGTTCGGCAGCTGCGACCAGTAGGCCTGCTTGTAGCGCTCGTCGTCGCCGTAGAGCGTGCGGGCCATCGAGGGCCACGGCTGGCGCAGGGCGAGCTTGCCGCCCTCGTTGGTGCCGACCGGAGTGCCGTCGTCCTTCACCACGGCGGGGTCGCAGCCGAAGAAGGGCAGCCCCGTCGACCCGGGCTTGGTGAAGTTCGCGCCCGGCAGGGTGGTCAGCATGATGCAGCCCGTCTCGGTCTGCCACCAGGTGTCGACGATGGGGCAGCGCCCGCGGCCGATGTTCGCCTGGTACCAGATCCAGGCCTCCGGGTTGATGGGCTCGCCGACGGAGCCGAGCAGGCGCAGGCTCGAGAGGTCGTGCTTCTTCGGCCACTCGTCGCCGGCGCGGATGAAGGCGCGGATGGCCGTCGGCGCGGTGTAGAGGATCGAGACGCCGTGGCGCTCGATGATGTTCCAGAACCGGCCCCAGTCGGGGAAGTTCGGCGCGCCCTCGTACATCATGCACGACGCCCCGCACGAGAGCGGGCCGTAGACGATGTAGCTGTGGCCGGTGACCCAGCCCACGTCGGCCGTGCACCAGTAGAGATCGCTCGGCTGCAGATCGAAGACGTACTTCGAGGTGACGTGCGCGCCGGCGAGGTAGCCCGCCGAGGTGTGCAGCACGCCCTTGGGCTTCCCCGTCGAGCCGGACGTGTAGAGGATGAAGAGCGGGTGCTCGGCGTCGAACGCCTCCGGCTCCTTGGCGCGCTTGAGCGCGGCCGCACTCGGCGCGCGGGCAATCGCGTCGTTCCACCAGATGTCGCGGCCCTCTTTCATGGCGACCGGCTCGCCCAGCCGCTCGTGGCCGATTCGCTTGAGGACGATGACCTTCTCGATGGTGGGCGTCTGCTCGAGGGCCTTGTCCGCCATCTGCTTGAGCGGCACCACGTTGCCGCGCCGCCACGCCGCGTCCTGCGTGAGCAGGACCTTGGCCTTGCAGTCGTTGATGCGGTCGCGCAGCGCCTCCGACGAGAAGCCGCCGAAGACGACCGAGTGCGTGGCGCCGAGCCGCGCGCACGCGAGCATCGCGACGGCCGTCTCGGGGACCATGCCCATGTAGATCGCGACGCGGTCGCCCGGCTGGACGCCGAGGTCGGCGAGCGCCGCCGAGAAGCGGACGACCTCGCGGTGCAGCTCGAAGTACGTCAGCGTGCGGACGTCGCCCGGCTCGCCCTCCCAGATGAGCGCCGCGCGGGTGCGGGCGTCGGTCTTGAGGTGCCGGTCGAGGCAGCTCTCGGTCACGTTGAGCTTGGCCCCGACGAAGAACTTCGCCTTGGGCAGGCTCCACTCCGAGAACTTGTCGAACGGCTTTCGCCAGACCAGGTCCTTCGTCTCGTCGCGCCAGAACGCGTCGGGCTGATCGAGCGAGCGCCGGTACATGGCGAGGTACTCGTCCTGGCTGCGGATCCGCGCGCGGGCCGCGAAATCGGCGCTCGGCGGGAACTTGCGGTCTTCCTTGAGGCGGGAAACGATGGTCTGCGACATGAGGCGCCAAAACTCCGCAACGGGCGGCGCTTTGTCAAGCCACAGCCTCCCGGCCCCAGCTCGATGGTAGGATTGGGGGAATGGGCTTGCTTGACAGAGGGCTCCCGGGGCTCGCGGTGCTCGGTCTGACGGCGCTCGCGGCGTGCTCGCTGCTAGTCCAGAGCAGCGCGGTGCAGTGCAACGTCGACTCGGATTGCCTGGCGCGCGGGTTCGACGCGGGCGGGCCGATGGCGTGCATCAACAACGCCTGCGTGGGGCCCGGTGTCGGCGGGCCCTGCTCGACCAACGCCGAGTGCGTGACGCGCAACTCCGGCCAACCCGCGATCTGCCGCCACGACACCAAGCAGTGCGCCGCGCTGCTGTCGCCCGACTGCGCGCAGGTCTACGGTCCCTACCAGGACGACAACGCCATCGTGCTCGGCTCCGTCCTGTCGCTCAAGGGCACCAACGCGAGCTCGGGCCAGTCGGAGCTGAACAGCGCCGTCCTCGGCCTCGACGACTTCACCAACACCGTGGTCGGCCTGCCGAACGGCGCCGGCGGCAAGCCGCGCCCGCTCGTGCTCGTCGAGTGCGACGACTCCGCCGACGACGTCACCGCGCAGCGCTCGGCCACGCACCTCGTCAGCGACGTCGGCGTGCCCGCGATCCTCGGCCCGGATTCGAGCGGCCTCGTCACGGGCGTCATCAACAAGGTCACCATCCCCGCCAAGGTGCTGCTCATCAGCCCCGCCGCCACGAGCGCGACGCTCTCGGGCATCAGCCCGTACTTCTGGCGCACCTCTCCGTCGGACAACATCCAGGCCGTGCCGCTCCGCCTGTCCGTCGGCGAGATCGCGACCGCGCAGAGCCTCAGCCCCGTCAAGCTCGCCATCCTCTACAAGAACGACTCCTACGGGACGGGCCTGTTCACGGCCGTCACCAGCACGCTGCAGATCAACGGCGCGGCCGTCGGCGCGGCGAGCAACGCGGCGAACTTCAAGCCCGTGCAGTACGCCGCGGACGGCTCCGATCTCGCGAGCGGGGTCTCGCAGGTCGTCGGCTTCGTGCCGAACCTCGTCGCGCTCTTCGGGACCAACGAGGTCATCAGCGCCGGGCTCACCGCCATCGAGGCGTCGTGGCCTGGCGGCACGACGCCTCCCCCGCGGCCGTACTACCTCGTCTCGGACGGCGGGGAGGTGCAGGAGCTGCTCGACGCGATCAAGGCGAGCTCGGGTCTGCGCACGCGCGTGCGAGGCACCGTGCCCGGCACCAACAACCCCCTCTTCCAGGCCTTCAACCTGAAGTACCAGGGGAAGTACGGCTCGCCGGCCAACGTCTTCGGCATGGCCGGGTCGTACGACTCGATCTACCTGCTCGCCTACGCCATCGACACGCTCGGCAGCGCTCCGGTCGACGGGACGGGCATCGCAGCCGGCATGGCGAAGATGGTCGGCGGGACGACGAAGATCGACGTCGGCCCGGCGGGCATCCAGTCCGCGTTCTCGACGCTGGGCAGCGGCGCGGCGATCGACATCAACGGCGCGTCCGGGCCGCTCGACTTCGACGTGAACATGCACGAGGCGCCGAGCGACATCGACGTGTGGTGCGTCACGATCGACGGGCAGGGCAACCCGGCGTTCAAGTCCTCGGGGCGGTCGTTCGACTCGCAGAGCGGGCAGATGGTGGGCACGTACAGCTGCCCCTGATCGCCACGCTCAGAAGGCGCCGGCGACTCCGAGGCTCCCCGGCCCCACCAGCAAGCGCACCTTCGCCTGCGGGCGCGACGAGTTCTCGACCGGCGTCGGCGTCGCGGTGAGGGTCATCACGAGCGCGACACCCGCGGCGATCAGCGTGCAGCCCGAGAAGATGTCCGAGGCGGCGGCGAAGGCCTTCGCCGTGTCGTGCGCGCCGTTGATGTCGGCGGCCGTGGCGCCGTAGGTGTTCAGCTTGCCGTCGAACTCGGACTTGAAGACGAGCGCGAGCGTCCCCGTGACGGCGGCGCCCACGAACAGGCCTCCCGCGACGATCCACGGCACGAGCGGCACCTTGCGGTGCGTCTCGACGGGCGCCGGCGGGGGAGGGGGCGGCGGAGGCGCCGAGCTCGACTCCGACTCGAGCTGCAGATCGACGGAGGTCGAATCGCCGCCGGCGACCTCGATCGTCTTGCTCACGGGCGGCTTGCCGGAGGCGCTCGCGGTGATCTTGCGACGGCCCTGGCTGACGGTGAGCGGCTTGTCGAGCGGCGCGGTGCCGACCTTCTCGTCGTCGACGAGGACGTCGGCGCCGGGGACGTTGACCGTCACCTTCACCGTCGCGACGCGGCCGCGCAGCTTCTGGATTTCTTTCTCGACGTAGGCGCGGCGCTTGGCGTCGACCCCGGAGCCGCCGCCTTCGACGTAGCGCTGGAACGCGTCGAGCGCGCCCGCGTAGTTCTGCACCTGGTACTGCGTCTGCGCGATGTTGAAGAGGACGTGGTAGTCCTGCGCGATCTCGTAGGCGCGCTTGAACTCGACGAGCGCGCCGGTGAAATCGTTGTCGTCGTAGAGGTCGACGCCGCGGTTGAAGTGCTGCTTGGCCTCGTCCATGCGCGGGTTGCCCGCCGACGCCGGGGCCGACCACGCCGAGACGGCGAAGAGCATGAGCACGAGGGCGAAGACCGCGCGGAGGCGCATGGCCCCGAGGATAAACGAAGTCGCGCGGTCACACGTGTTTTTGGCGATTCCGCGGGGGCTACTTCACTGGCCGGTGACCTGGTGGCAGCGATCCATGCAGTCGGCGTTGTCCGAGCAGGAGGTGGCGCAGTCCTGGTTGTTGCCTGGCTTGCGCGCGCAGTTCGGGTCGAGCTCGCACTTGCGCGGGTCCTTCGCGGCGCCCTTCTCGATGGTGCCGCACCCGCCGGCGGCCGCGAGGAGGAACATCGAGAGGACGAACGCGGCGCGCCGACTCATCATGCTGGCAACCTAATACTCCGCAGCGCGGGGCGCGAGGGGGTCTCGCTCCACCTCTGCGGTTTCCTGCTCGGAGGCCGGCTTCTCCCGGGTGATGATCCAGAAGCGGACGAGGAAGAGCAGCGCCGCCGCGACGAGCGAGGCGGACAGCCCCCACCAGAGCCCCAGCACGCCGTGATGGAGCGGGAAGGCGAAGAGCAGCGCGAGCGGCAGACCGATGATCCAGTAGCTCACGACGCCCGCGCCGAACGCGAAGCGCACGTCGCCCGCGCCGCGGAGGGCGCCCGCGCCGACGCACTGCATGCCGTCGAAGAGCTGGAAGAGGGCGGCGACGCGCACGAGCAGCGTGCCGAGCGCGACGATCTCCGGATCGCGGCTGAACATGCGTACGAGCGCGGCCGGCGCGGCGGTGAAGCCGACCACGCCCGCGCACATGACGAGCGCGCCGAGCGCGATCCCGGTGAGGCCTGGCCGGCGGGCGTTCTTGCCGGCGCCGATGGCGTTGCCGACGCGCACGGCGGTGGCGCCGCTCACGCCGAGCGCGCCCATGAAGGTGAAGCTCGCGAGGCCGAGGGCGATCTGGTTGGAGGACACGCCGACGTCGCCGAAGCGGCCGCAGAGGATCGAGACCAGCGCGAAGACGCCGATCTCCGCGAGGAGTTGCGCGCCGACGGGCAGGCCGTAGCGCAGCACCTCTCGCGCGCTCACCGCGTCGCGCGCGGTCTCGCGGGGGCGCAGGGCCCACGCGCCGCGCAGGACGATGACGCACAGGATGGCGCCCGAGATGGTGAGCGCGATGCCGCTGCCGAGCGCGCCGAGGCGGGGCAGGCCGACGCCGGGCAGGTGCACGGCCGCGAGCGCATCGTCGCCGCGCACGAGCAGGTTGCACACGCCGAAGTTGATCACGTTCGCGACGACCGCCGCGACGAGCGCCGGCCGCGTGCGCCCGTGGGCCTGGAGGAACGTCTTGGCCGCGATGAAGCAAGGGAAGGCGAACAGGCCCGGCGCCCACGCGAGCAAGAAGAGGCGCGTTCGGTGAGTCACCTCCGCGGAGGCGCCGATGTACGGCAGCACGAGCGTGTAAGCGAACGCGGCGAGCACCGTTGGAAACCATGCGATGCCAATCGTTCGCAACGTCGCCATGAGGGCGTGCCACGCCCGCTCCGGCCGGTTCGCGCCGACCGCCTGCGAGGCGAGCGGCTCGAGGCCCATCGCCAGGCCCATCGTGAGCGTCTGCGTCGAGAAGCCGATGTTGCGGCCGAGGGCGGCGGCCGCGAGGTCCGTGCTCGACACGCGCCCGAGCACGGCCGTATCGACGAGGCTCATCGCCATCAGGCCGAACTGGGCGAGCGCGATCGGCCAGGCCAGGGCGCCGAGCTGCCGCACCTCGTCTCGCAGGGTGTCCGTCCGTGACATCGGAGACAGGGTGGACATGGCGGGAGAAGAGACGACTTACCATGTGCGCGGCTGACGCACAGCGCGGCGAGCCGTGCTTTCTGGAAGAAAACGCACCGCTCGGACGTCTAACCACTGCGGGTATCGCTCTTGCACCCAACGGGACGAGCGCTCTCCGCTTCCAACACTCACCCAAGACCATGTCTCACCCGCTTCGCATCCCCACACCCAAGCCGCCCCAGCACGACGACTACACCGGGCTCGAAGAGCTCGACCGTCCGGAGCTCGATGAGGTACCCGACACCGAGCGCGATCCGCGGCCGCTGCCGACGCTGGAGTGGGACGAGGCGGATGGGGAGAGCGGCGTGAAGGATAAGAAGAAGGGGTAGGCCCCCCCTCGCTCGCTGCTCGGCGGCGTGCTCGCGGCGAACCGGGTGACGTGGAGGAGCGCTCTCGCCGCTGCGCGCGTCCGCCTGCGCTGCGAGCGTCCCCCCCTGGGCGTCGGCACGGGCTTCACGCGCGACACCCTCGGCCGCCGCCGGGGGGGATGGGGCGCGTGGGGGCGTGAGCGGCTCGCTCGGCGGCCGTGCGGGCCCGTGTACTCTGCAACCAGTTCGTTGCAGGCTGTGCTCGTGCTCGTGCTCGTGCGGGACTCGCGTCGGGGCGAAGCAGCATGCCGAGACGCGAAAGAAAGCCGCCAGCCTCCTTGGGGTAGCCGAGAGAGCGAAGCTCGGCTGGCATCTTTCTTTCGCTTGGGAAGGGCATGCTGCTTCGCCCCGACGCTCCTCTCTCCCTCATCACTCAACGTGCGCGCGCGATGCGGCGCGCGCCTACTCGAAGCGAGGCGATTCTTTGGAATGCGCTGAGAGGCAAACGCATGGGTGCCCGCTGGCGGCGACAGCATCCATTCGGCGTCTTCATTTGCGACTTCTACTGCGCGAGCTCGCGGCTGGTCGTCGAGGTCGACGGCGGGGTGCACCTCGATCTGAACCGGCGTTTCGCGGACGAGCGGCGGCAGGCAGCGATCGAGGCGGCGTTCGGGGTGCGGTTTCTCCGGCTGAGCGCGGAGCTGGTCGAGGGCAACCTGTCCCGCGCGCTCGCGATGATCCGGGCGACGATGTAGACGCGCGCTCGGTGCTCGACGGCGCCGCGAGGGCGTTCAGTGCGCGGCGGCGCTCGGCGGGGGCGGCGTGGTCTGCGCGATCGTCGGGCGGGTGCGCAGGCACTTGTCGACCTGCGGCTGCAGCTGCGCGAAGCCCTCGGGCGCGCGCGGGCGGCCCATCACCGGCGTGCCGAAGCGGCGCCAGTCGACGCCCGAGTCGCGGTAGCTGAGCCAGACGAACAGGGCGCGGCCCTTCATGTTCTCGTAGGGG
>DATIQP010000741.1:0-19818 GCA_035470765.1 Polyangiaceae bacterium
GTTCGGCGACGCCGAGGGCGTCCTCGGCGTGGGTCTCGGGCAGCACGACCAAGAACTCGTCCCCGCCGTAGCGGCCGACGACGTCGTGCGCGCGCGTCGCCCCGCGCATCGCCTCCGACATCTCGACGAGCATCACGTCTCCGCGCAGGTGGCCCTCGGAGTCGTTGATCTGCTTGAACCCGTCGAGGTCGAGCATCACCACGCTGAGCGGGGTGCCGCGCCGGGTGCGCTCGAGCATGGCGCCGAGCGTGTCGAAGAGCTGGCGCCGGTTGGCGAGCCCAGTGAGCGGATCGCGCTGGCTGAGTTCCTCGAGGTGGGAGTTGGCTCGGGCGAGCTCGCGCTCGCGCGTGTCGAGGGCGTGCACCAGCGCGCCGACCACGCTCACGCTCGCGAGGAGCATGGCCACGACGACGAAGCTCGACACGACGCACGCGTGCAGCGGCGGGCGGCCCAGCACCGCGAGCTCGGGTACGTCGGGCGCGAAGGCGAGGGTTCCGGCGCGCTCGAGCCACACGACGCCCAAGAACGAGCCCGCGTACAGGGCCTAGAGCCCGAGGCCCACGCGCCGGCCGACGACCAGCGTGTTGAGGACCGCCGCGAGGACGTAGAGCCCGCTCATCGAGCCTGCGACGCTGCCTAGCCGGTGGGTGAAGAAGGTGACGATCGCGCCGTCGACGAGGCCCGCCAGAAACGATCTCACGCGGCCGCCGACCTGCTTGCGGATGAGGATCTGCTCCACCGCGGCGAAGCCGAGGTACGGCCACAGGATCCACGCGTCGTGGCGCGCAGGGCCGCCGATCGCCGTGAAGAGCACGAGCGCGAGCAGCCCGACGCCCAGTCGGCTGAGGCCTGCGTAGAAGACCAGATCGCGTTTGCGCACCGCGGGGCTAGGATACCTCATCGTGAAGACCGTCATCCTGGATGGCCCCATGGGCTCGGAGCTCTCGCGCCGCGGCGTCGATACGTCGCTGCCGCTGTGGAGCGCCCGCGCCCTGATCGAGGCGCCTGACGCGGTGCGCGAAATCCACGCCAGCTATGCCGCGGCCGGGGCGTCCCACCACCGGGTCGACACCTTCCGGGCGCGGCGGCGCACGGCGGGGAAGGGCTGGGAGGCCATGGCGCGTCGCGCGGTCGGGCTCGCCCGCGAGGGCGTGCGTGGGTACGCCGGCGCGGTCGTGATCGGCAGCGTGGGCCCGCTCGAAGACTGCTACCGCCCGGAGCTCGCCCCGCCCGACGACGAGGCGCGCCCAGAGCACGAAGAGCTCGTGCGGGTGCTGCGCGACGAAGGGCTGGATCTCATCCTGTGCGAGACGTTCCCCTCCGCGCGCGAGGCCGTGGTCGCGACCGAGGAGTGCAAGCGCTCCGGGGCGACGACGTGGGTCTCGCTCACCGGCGGGCCGAGCGGTGACGTGATGACGCCCGAGGCGATGCGCGCCGCGGCACGCGACGTCGTCTCCGCCGGGGCCGACGCGGTCCTCGTCAACTGCGTGGCCGCGGAGCTCGTCGAGCCCTACCTCGACGCGGTGGCCTCCGCCGGCGTCCCGTTCGGCGTCTACGCCAACGCGTCGCGCTGGAACGAGCCTCCGGTGCCGGTCGAGCGCTACGTCGCGCTCGCGCGCGGCTGGCGCGAGCGCGGGGCCAGCATCGTCGGTTGCTGCTGCGGCACCGGGCCGGCGTACGTCCATGCGATCGTGGAGGAGCTCGGAGCGGCCCGATGTGCCTGATCGTCTTCGCCCTCGACGCTCACCCCGAATTCTGGCTCGTGCTGGCGGGCAACCGCGACGAGATGCTCGCCCGCCCGACGGCGCCGGCGTCTCTATGGAAGGAGGAGGACGGCGCGGAGTGGTTCGGCGGCCGGGACCTCGAGAAGGGCGGGACGTGGCTCGGGCTCTCGCCCTCGGGGCGGCTCGCGGCGGTGACGAACGTGCGTTCCCCGAGCGCACGGCGCGACGGCGCCTCGCGAGGCTGGCTTGCGCGCGACGCCGTGACGAGCCAGGAGCCCATCGGTGTCTTCGCCCGCGGCATCGAAGGCGCGCGCTATCCGGCGTTCAACCTGCTCTGCGCCGACGGCCGCCAGATGATCTACGCCCGCGACGACGCGCCCGCCGTGGCCGTGGCGCCGGGCCTGCACGGCCTGAGCAACGAGCGGCTCGACACGTACTGGCCGAAGGTGGAGATCGGCCTGCGCCGCCTCTCCGCGCTGCTGGAGAGGCCGGCCTCGCTCGCGCCGGACGCCCTCTTCGAGCTGCTCGGCGACCGGTCCCTGGCCGACGACGCGATGCTCCCGCACACCGGCGTCCCGCTGGAGGTCGAGCGCGTCCTGTCGGCGGCCTTCGTCCGCACTCCCGCGTACGGCACGCGGTGCTCGACCGTCATCCTCTGGCACCGGAGCGGCACCCTCTACTTCGAGGAGCGCAGCTTCGACGCCGCCGGCGCCAACGTCGGGACGGTCCGCGAGACGTTCCGTCTGCCGGCGCCGGCGACTAGAAGGTAAAACCCAACGGGGTGAAACGCGCCTTGTCGCGAGCGACGTCGATCCCGTTGATGGTCGCGTGAGTGTTGCCCGCGAGCAAAAGGGGGATCGCGAGCAGGCAGAGCGACGCACCGGCGATCAAGGTGCCGATTCCGGCGTACTGCCAACCGTTCAGGCCCGCGGAGGTGTTGGCGTCGATGAAGCTGACCGGCAGCTCGATGCCCCCGACGATCATCGACAAGATACCCAGACCGAGGCTCCAGCCGCCGAGCGCGGAGATGACCGAGCTGCCGGGGCTGATATGGAGCGTCGAGTTGCCGGACGGGATAGCGAAGCTGCGTGTCCTCGAGATGTAGGCGCCGGTGACGTAGTAGGTCGCGCGCGGATCGACGTCGGCCGAGCACGGCGCGTAGCAGACGGGGACGGGGTTCTCGTCGCTGGTCACCACGCTGAGGGTCGCCGGGCCTTGAGTGTTCGTGAACGTGGCGCCGTAGCCCGGGTTCTTCATCAGGATGGGGCCGGGCCGATCGCTCCCGACCGACACGTGGGCCGATTCGGTCGCGCCGGCCATCGGAGCGACGGTGGGCGGCACGAGCGGGGGGGAAGCCTGGGTCTGAGGGGCGAGCGCGCTCCACTCGATGCGGCGGATCTCGCCGGTCGCGAGCTTGAGCGTGATGTGGTCGTTGGGCACCTTCTCGACCAGCTCGCCTTCGTAGATGCTGCCATCGGCGAGCTGGACGCGCTCCGAGTCGGCAAGCGCGTCGATCGCCATCGTGCTCGCGGCCGCGAAGAGCGCGACCGCCCAGAGCTTCGAATGCGTGGGGGCTGTGTGCATGTGCGGCACCTGAGCATCCAACATGCCATCCGCGCCCCTCGCGGCGGCAAGACGCCGGCGTCGCGCCGGGGGACGGAGGATTTCCCGAGAAGATGGAAATCTTACCGGTCGTCCGTCGGACCGTGTCGCCGGCTGGCCGCCGCGTGCCTGTTTCTGCGAGGGCGCGGTTGCTCTTCGCTCGGGCACGCGACGTGCTCCGCCTGCAATCCGGAGGTTGCCATGAGCAAGCTGTTCCCGGGTTTGGTGTGGGGCATATCGGCCGTCCTGCTCTCGTCCACCGCCTGCATGATCCAGCCCCTGGCATGTGGCGGTTCGTCCCCGGACGCTTGCAACGGCTACTGCACCAACTTCGCCGACGACCCCAACAACTGTGGAGGGTGCGGCTACGCTTGCGGGTACAACGGCGCGTGCGTGAACGGTCAGTGCGCCCCTGGGTCGCAGTGCGCGCCCGACGGGTACGCGTGCAACGTCGACGCCGACTGTTGCGGCGGCGTCTGCGACCCGAGCGGCACCTGCGCGACCCCGGTCTCCGGCTGCCTACCGGACAACCAAGCGTGCGGGACGAGCGCGGACTGCTGCAGCGGGTTGTGCGCGGCGGACGGCTACTGCGGCGTGCCGGCCTGCGGGCTGCAGAATGACCCGTGCGCGACGGACACCGACTGCTGCAGCCCCCTCTACTGCGACAACGGCGGTTGCTCGACGTGCGTCTCGAGCGGAAACCCGTGCAATGTCGACGCGGACTGCTGCAGCGGCTTTTGCACGCCCGGAGGGTGCAACTGACCGCTCGCGCTTCTCGAATCCAGCGTTGTAATCCAGGTCTGTCAACCAAGCCTTTCAGGTGATTTCATGGGAGCTCATCGTCTTCTAGTTCTTTCGATCCCCGTCGTGTCGGTCCTGCTCGGCTGCGGCGGAGAGAACGCGACCAGCGAAGGGGCATCGACGCCGATCGCTTCTTCGCTCGGTCCCAACCCGGCCCCGGCCACCGCGGCGAACGACCCGACCGTGCCCAAGGCCGAGCGCCATCCCGACTCGGACAAGGTCAGCTGGAAGCAGGACTCGCCGCCGAAGCGTTGTCACCTGGCGCCGGCGTCCGGGGAGCTGGTCGCCGCGGTGACGGAGATCGCCAGCAAGTGCGTCGACGCGACGAAGATGCACATGCTCGGTTCGGTCACCCAGGGGGAAGGACGCGAAGGTGACCAGCACAAGGATCCGATGGTGACTCGAGTTCCCCTCAAGGCGCAGGCCAACCACTGCTACCGGATCTTCGGCCTCGCCGAGCCCGGCGTGAAGGACTTCGACATCGCGGTGATGGACTCCACGGGCAAGAGCGCGGGAGAGGACCTGACCGACTCGAACGACGCGATCGTGCTCGAGGACGGCTCGATCTGCTTCAAGCAGGACGACGCCGCGAGCGTCAACGTGGCGGTGGCGAAGGGCAGCGGAAAGTGGGCGGTCGAGATCTGGGGGGATTGACGCCCGGCACGAGGCTCACTGCTTCGTGTTCACGTCGATCGTGATGGGCGCGCTCGAGAGTTGCCCATCCGAGACGACGAGCTGCACGCGGTAGACGCCGGCGGTGTCGACGTTGAGCGTCGGGCTGACGAGCGTGCTCGAGAGGTTCGCCGGGCAGTTGTTGTTGCCGTTGCCGAGGAAGCACCCCGAGCTGTCGACCCAGCGGGCGCTCGCGCCGGCGGGGCTCGAGGCGATGGTCCACGCGTAGCTCAGCGTCTGGCTCATCCCGCAGCTACCCTGGTTGTCCGGATCGAAGCTCGCGGAGCCGTCGAGCTGAACCGCAGCCCAGCCGCTCGTGTAGACGTCGTAATCCGGCGGCGGCGTGGTGTTGGCCGTCGCGGTGGGCGCAGGGCCCGTGAAGTTGAACTGCGTCTGGCCGTACGTCTTCGATGGAGAGGTCCACCCGCAGTTGATGCTCCAGACGTTGTTGTTCTGGCTGCCGCCGTACAAGCACAGGTCGCGCAGGCCGTTGTTGTTGAAGTTGTTGTTCCACCACCAGAAGTTCGGATACGGAAACCCCGGCGGGAACGTCACGAGCGTCGGATCCATCTTGGCGACGGGCGCGTGGCTGCCGCAGGCGGCCGCGGTGACCTTGAGGGTCTGGACGGGGCTCGCGCTCTTGTCGAGAGTGTCGGTGGCGTAGAGCGAGACGATGTAGTCGCCCGGCACGTCCGCCTTGAACCACGGCGAGCTCTGGTTCGGGCCGCTCAAGACCGCGGCGCTGCCGGCCGGGACCCCGTCGAGAGCCCAGTGCGGAATGGTCGGATCGTCGAGCTTGCACGCCGGCGAGTTGTCGGCGTCGCTGATGGTAGCGGAGAGCACGACGACGTCGCCGGTGTTGGGCGCGGCGGGCGTGGCCGCGAGGTTGCTCACGACGAGCGGGTTGGCCCCGCAGGGCCCCGCCGTGAGCTTCGCCTGGGCGGCGGTGCTGGCGAGCATACCGTCGGAGACGACGAGCTGCACGACGTAGTCTCCCGCCACGTCGGGGGAGAACCACGGCTTCGAGTCCTGCGCTTGCTCGATCTTGGCGCTGCTGCCGGCGGGTACGCTGGCGAGGCTCCACTCGTACGTCAGCGGCAGCGCGGGCGTGTTGGGGTCTGCCGAGCCGCTCCCGTCGAGCTGGACCTTGTCGCCCACTGCCACGGTGGCGGGACCGGTCACGCTGGCGGTCGGCGCCTTGTAGTCGGACGAGCAGCCGGTCATGTCGGAGAGGGCTGCCGCGAAAAGCAGCACGGAAATGGAAACGAGGCTCTTGCTGGTCATGTGGCTATCTCCAAGTCAATCGAAGCGGACGGCGACGCCGCCCAAGATCTGGTGGAAGTACATCGGCTTGTGATCGAGCGAGAGCTGGATGCCCTCGTAGCCGAGCGTGAGCGCGAAGGGCTCGGTCGGGTGCACGGCGATCTCTCCGCCGAAGCGAAGCTCGCCGAGCGGGGCCCCGTAGACGGTCCGCGGCGCGTCGGTCTTGACGACGGCGACGTCGTAGGCGATGAGCCCGCTCAGCTCGAACTTGTGACGGACCGTCAGGCCCGCGCGCAGCCCGCCGCCGAGCTCGAACGCCCAGAGGGGCGCGAGGCTGTCGACGAGGAACATTGCACGAGGCCCGAGGTGCGGGAGCACCCAGACGACGCCGTCGCCGTGCGTGAGGTCGAGGCGGTAGCCGACGCCGAGGTCGATCGTGTGGCGCACCGCGGTCTCCGGCGTATCGATCGGCGTGCCGCCCGCCGGGCGCCCGATGCGGTCGACGAGGGTGCTCGCCGAGACGGTGTAGCGCGCGAAGATCGGGACCTTGCCCGCGATCCAGTACGCCGCGCCGGCGTAGCCGCCTCCGCCGCTCGTGCCGGCGCCCGTCGCATCGACGCCCGCCACGCCGATGCCGCCTGCCTCGATCGTGGCCTTGGTCGGCTTGTACTCGGCTTCGGACGAGGGCTTGTCCTGCGCGAGGCTCTGATGGGTCAGCGTGACTATGGAGACAAAAGAGAAAAGCGAAGCCATCCAACGTCCAAGCATTCGAGTCCTCCTGAAGGATTCATCACGGCAAGGTTCCAAGCTCCGAGGCGGTCTGCGCGGACATCGCGCTCTCGATCGCCTGGTCGACGCATGCTCACTGAGTGCCCTGGCGTCCGCGGCGAGTTTCAAGAAAGTGCGCGTCCCTTGCGCGGAAGCGGCGTGCGTTCTAGGGCGTAGTGTCACCATGCGGCCTCGCGCGTTCGTCCCAGCCATTCTGTCGTTGTGTGTGTTCTGCAATAAGGCCCAGCCCACGCCCCCAGAGGCGGCGCCGAGCGCTTCGTCGGCCTCGAGCGCGGCGGCTAGCAGCAGCCCATCGGCGAGCGCAGCGCCCGCGTCCTCCGAGCCCGCCGCTCCCGTGGTCAGCGAGTTCTTCGCCGCGGCCGGCAAGCTGTACAAGACCGGTCGCTTCACGTTCGGCCTCGAGCGCCGCGGGGGCGAGGCGCGCGCCCTCTTCAGCGCCGACGGCCGCAAGCCGACCTGGATGCGCGGGCAAGCGACGGCGTCACCCGGCGGCTTCCACTTCGTCGTCGACCAGCCGGCTCGCAACGATCAGCCCGGCCTGCACGCCGAGGGCGACGTCGCGCACGGCGCGGTCACGTCGCTCTCGGTCCGCGACCGCGATCCCAAGATGAAGACGCCGCTGCCGACGGCCATCGAGCCGCTCGCCTCGCCGGACTTCGCGCAGACCTACGCGGGCTCGCTCGGCCCGCGCCTCCGCGTGCGCGCCAAGCTGGAACGAAAGGGCAGCAAGCTCACGGGCGTCTATCGCTACGCGCGCAGCACCCAGGATCTGCGGCTGGACGGCCACGTCGATGCCGGGCTGGTCTTCGCGCTCGACGAGCGCGGCGAGAAGGGCGCGGTCACCGGCCACTTCGACGGCGTGTTGCTCGGCTCCGACGCGGCGCTCGCGCGGTGGAGCTCGCCCGACGGCAAGCGCACCTATCCGGTCACGCTCGCCGGCGGGGCCGCCTACCCCGAGATCCACCCGCTCGCGCAGGGCGGCCGCGTCGTGCCGCAGGAGAAGTTCACCGAGGTGGCACCGTCCTGCGAGGACACCCGCATCGTCCCCGCGCTCCAGGGGCTGCCCAGCGCCTCGGGTCAGGCCTCCATCAACCGTGCGCTCTCCGCCATGGCGGACGCGTTCGGGCCGCCCCTCACGCGCGACGACTGCAAGGGCGCAACCGAGGAGCTGCCTTACCAGCACGAGCAGGGGTACGCGGTCCTCGGCGAGCGGCCCGGCTACGTGGGGCTGCAGCTCTCGCTCGAGGAGTTCACCGGTGGCGCGCACGGCAACTACGCCGCGCGCTGCGTCGTCGTCGACCTCGCCAAGTCCGAGGTCGTCCGTCTAGGCCAGCAGCTCACGCCCGTGGGCAGGGCCAAGCTGGAGTCGCTCGTCATCGCGTCGCTCCAGAAGCAGAACGGCGTCACGGCGCTGAGCGACGCCGGCTTCTACGACGACCACCCCCACATCGGACCGGACACGGACGTCTGCTTCGAGATGAAGGGCGCGCAGCCGATCCTGCACGTGGAGTTCGGCCTGTACGAGGTCACGCCCTACGTGATGGGGGCGCCCGACGCCGCCCTCGACGCCAAGGACGCGAGCGGCATCTTTCAACCCGGCACGGCCGGCGCGGCGCTCTTTCCGTGAGCGCGGACGCGGTGGCGATCTTCAGGGCGCGCGGACGAGCAGGTGCGCGCGACCGTACGGGGCACCATCGCCGTTGGTGCCGCAGTCGCCGCTGTTGGAGCTGTTGCTCACGTCGACGCTCACGGTGTGGGGGCCGGTATCGAACGATTGCCCCCACAAAAGCGACGTCTCGGTCCACCACGTCGTGCTCGAGCCGACGTTGATGGCCTGGCCATGGTTCAGATCGCCGAACGGCTGACCGTCGATCACGAAACGCCACGCGCAGTGCCCCGAGCCCGAGATGGTCTGTTCGGTCGCGGCCATCTCGAGCTGCACCTGCGTGGGCGCCGAGATCGAGAATGTCGCGCTCAAGCCCGCCACGGGCGTCCACGGGCTCGTCGATCCGAGGATCTGCGCGGGCCCGGTCGACTCGGCGCTCACGTTGGGACCGCCGATGGGGCTCGACGTCACGAAGAGTCGAAACCGCGCGTATGCGGCGTTGCCCGCGCCCGCATTGCAGGTGCCTCCCTGCGAGGAGCTGTTGCTGACCTGCGCGGAGATGGTGTGCGAGCCGGCGATCATGTCGACGCCATACTTGAGCGCGACGGGAGCCCACCACCCCGTGGCGACGTCCCCGACCGCGATCGCCTGTCCCTGCGTGGGGTCGCCCTGCGGAGTGCCGTCGATCACGAGTCGGTACGCGCAGTACCCCTCGCCCGTGCCGCCGACCAGCTCCGAGCCCGTCAGCGACGCTTGCACGTGACGGCTCGCGGGCAGGGTCATGGACGCGGACACGCCGGGGATGTCCGTGAACGGCCCCGGTGCGAGAGGTCCCGTCTCGCCCGTTGACTCGACGTACCAGGCGGTCTTCGGATCGTGTGCCGACACGGCGAGGCGCGAGCGATCGTATGCCGCGCCCGCGTCGCCATCCATGTTGCAAGTCCCGAACCCGTTGGCGTTGGTCATCTGCGCCGAGATGATGTGCAGGCCCGGCCCCAGCGGAACCGCCAGCTCCGTAGTGAAGTTCTCGTGCCAGCGCGTCGCGCCGTTCTGCACCATGATCGAGTCGCCCCACGTCGGGTCGCCGGTGGGCACGCCGTCGATCAGAAAGCGCTGGCCCACGTGGCAGAGGCCGTTGCCACCGCCGCCCCATCGCAGCGTGCCCGTCCACCGCAGGAAGACGAGGCTCTTGGCGTACAACACCGGCTGGAGGTTGAGCCCCAGGGTGTCGACCCAGGCCTGGTCCCCGGGGACCGCGACATCGCTGCCGTTCGACTCCGCCGACCAGGCGCGCCTGCCGCAAGTCCCCGCGGCGCACGTCGCCGAGCTGCAGTCCGCGGCGAGGATGCATACGCTGCCGTCCTTGCACTTGGGGCACGCGCTCCCGCCGCAGTCGACGTCGGTCTCGGCGCCGTCCTTCACGCCGTCGGAGCACGAGGTGCCGTCGGTCTCGACCGTTGCGTCGCTCGGGGCGTCGAGCGCGCCGCCGTCGAACGGTGCCTGGGCGTCGGGGCCGGTCTCGGACTGGGCGCACCCACCGGCGACGACCAGGGCCGCGACTAGGCGTGCAAGGACCACACGCATCGCCCCAAGCGTACCACTTCCAAATCCGGCGCCCTGCAACCTGATACGCTCGGGTCACGATGCCCGACGACCGGCCGCCCGTCGACGCCCCCGAGCGCGAGTCCGTGCCGCCGCCGGCCTCGCTGCGCAATCTGCCGGCCTCGTCGGAGCGCCTCGTCGGCACGATCGTCGACGAGCGCTACCTCCTCACGCGCGAGATCGGCCGCGGCGGCATCTGCGCGGTCTTCCTCGCCGAGCACCGCTACACCCGCCGGCACTACGCGCTCAAGACCCTGCTGCCCGACTACCGCACGCACCGGGAAGCGCGGGCGCGCCTGCTCGCCGAGGCCCGCTTGCTGGGCGCCGTGCACGACCCGAACGTGGTGGAGGTCGTGGACGCGGGGATGGACCGCGAGGGCTCGCCGTTCGTCGTCATGGAGCGGCTCCGCGCCAAGTCCGTCGACGCGCTGCTGGTGGCGCGCGGCAAGCTCACCGTCCACGACGCGCTGATCGTCGCCCGGCTCGCGGCCAAGGCTCTCGCCGCGGTGCATCGCGCGGGCATCGTGCACCGTGACGTCAAGCCCGGCAACCTGCTCGTCGTGCGCACCGAGTCCGGCAAGACGCTCAAGCTCATCGACTTCGGCGTCGCCGCGTTCCACGAACCGCGCGCCGACGACGACGAGGCGCCGCCGAGCGCCATCGTCGGGACGCCGTACTACATGGCGCCCGAGTACGTCGGCGGGAGGCAGGCCACGCCCGCCAGCGACGTCTACTCGTTCGGCGCCACGATCTTCGAGTGTTTGACGGGTCAAGTGCCCTTCTCCGGCAGCTTCGAGCAGGTCTACGCCCGCGCCATGACGTCGCCGCGGCCCGACGTGTTGCGCCTGCGCCCCGACGCGCCGCCTGCGCTCGCCTGGCTCATCGCGACGGCGCTCTCGTCAGACCCGAACGACCGCTTCCCGACCGGCGCCGAGCTCTGCGACGCGCTGGCGGGGATCTCGGAGGCCGGGCCCGACGCGTCGGCGCCCGCGGACGCGTCGCGGCGCAGCCACGTTCGCGTGCCGTACCACGCTCCCATCGAGATCCGCCTCCCGAGCGGGGACGTCGTCGAGGGAGCCATCGAGGACCTCTCCGCGGGCGGGCTCTTCGTGACGACGCGCGAGAGCGTGCCCGTGCAGGCGGAGGTCCTGCTCCGGTTTCCCCTGCCGAGCGGCCTCATCGTGGTCGGCTCGGCCGTCGTGCGGTGGGTCCGCGAGGCCCACTCGAGCAGCGCCATGGGCCTGGCGTTCACCGAGCTCGAGCATGCCTACAAACAGGCCATCGCCGAGTACGTCCGCGGGGCGGAGCCGAACTAGGGCGCGCGCCCATCAGGCACGCCCGTTGCGTGCGCCTGGACCGGTCTTATGTTGCCCAGCGGAACGCCCCATCCACGTTTCACTCCGAGCTCTCGCTTGCGCTCGAGCGTGCGGCAGTGACGTCCGGGGGAACAGGAGACCTTTGTATGCGACCCGACCGACTCACCACCAAAAGCCAGGAAGCCCTTCGTGAAGGCATCGATCTGGCGAGCCGCCGCGGCAACCCCGAGCTCTACCCGGAGCACATGCTGCTCGCGATGCTCGGCCAGGAGGACGGCGTCGCCCGCCCCCTGCTGCAGAAGGCCGGCGGCGACATCTCCGCGCTCGAGCGCAGGCTGAGCGAGCGGCTCGACGGGCTGCCTCGCGTGAGCGGCGGCGCGGAGCCGGGCCTGTCGCGACGCGCCTCGGACATGCTGCGCAAGGCGGAGGACGAGGCCAAGTCGCTCAAGGACGACTTCGTCTCGGTGGAGCACTTCGTGCTCGCCCTCGCCAAGAACGACCGCGAGGTGCAGGGCGCGCTCGAGCAGTCCGGCGGCGTGACGTACGCCAAGCTGCTCACGGCGCTGGCGTCGGTGCGCGGCAGCCAGCGCGTCACCGACAAGGACCCGGAAGGGAAGTTCCAGGCGCTCGAGAAGTACTGCCGCGATCTGACGGAGCAGGCGCGCAAGGGCAAGAGCGATCCCGTCATCGGGCGCGACGAGGAGATCCGGCGCGTCTTGCAGGTGCTCTCGCGCCGCACCAAGAACAACCCGGTCCTCATCGGTGAGCCCGGCGTCGGCAAGACCGCCATCGTCGAGGGCATCGCCCAGCGCATCGTGCGCGGCGACGTGCCCGAGTCGCTCAAGAACAAGCGCGTCGTCGCGCTCGACATGGGCGCGCTCGTCGCCGGCGCCAAGTACCGCGGCGAGTTCGAGGACCGGCTCAAGGCCGTGCTCAAGGAGGTCGAGGGAGCCGCAGGGCAGATCGTCCTGTTCATCGACGAGATTCACACCATCGTCGGCGCCGGCGCCGCCGAGGGTGCCATGGACGCGGCGAACCTGCTCAAGCCCGCGCTCGCCCGCGGCGAGCTGCGCTGCATCGGCGCCACCACCCTCGACGAGTACAAGAAGCGCATCGAGAAGGACGCCGCGCTCGAGCGGCGCTTCCAGCCCGTCTACGTCGCCCAGCCGACGGTGGAGGACACGATCGCGATCCTGCGAGGCCTCAAGGAGCGCTACGAGCTGCACCACGGCATCCGCATCCAGGACTCGGCGCTCGTCGCCGCCGCCACGCTCTCGGACCGCTACCTGACCGAGCGCTTCTTGCCGGACAAGGCGATCGATCTGGTCGACGAGGCCGCCGCCAAGATCAAGATGGAAGCCGACAGCATGCCCGTCGAGCTCGACGCGGCGATGCGCAAGCTCACCAACTTCCAGATCGAGGAGCAGGCCCTCAAGAAGGAGCGCGACCCCGCCAGCAAGCAGCGCCTCGCCGCCGTGCAGCGGGAGATCGCCGAGCTGCGCGAGCAGGCCGACGCCATCCGCGCCCAGTGGTCGAAGGAGAAGGAGATCCTCGATCAAATCCGCGCTGTCCAACCCAAGGCCGAGGAGCTGCGCGCCGAGGCGGAGGCCCTGCAGCGCAAGGGGGATCTCGGCAAGGTCGCCGAGATCCGCTACGGCAAGCTGCCCGAGCTCGAGAAGAAGGTCGAGCAGCTGCGCCAGTCGCTCGCCAAGGTGCAGGAGAAGGCCAGCTTCCTCCGCGAGGAGGTCACCGATCAGGACATCGCGGGCATCATCGCCAAGTGGACGGGCATCCCCGTCAGCAAGATGCTCCAGGGCGAGATGGAGAAGCTCCTCCACATGGAGGAGAACATCAAGACGCGCGTCGTCGGGCAGGACGAGGCCGTCGTCGCGGTGTCGAACGCGGTGCGCCGCTCGCGCGCCGGGCTCGGCGACGAGAGGCGGCCGGTCGGCAGCTTCCTGTTCCTCGGGCCGACGGGCGTCGGCAAGACCGAGCTCGCCCGCGCGCTCGCGGAGTACCTGTTCGACGACGAGCGCGCGATGATCCGCCTCGACATGAGCGAGTACATGGAGAAGCACACGGTCTCGCGCCTCATCGGCGCGCCGCCCGGCTACATCGGCTACGAGGAGGGCGGCCAGCTCACCGAGCCCGTCCGCCGCCGCCCGTACTCCGTCATCCTGTTCGACGAGGTCGAGAAGGCCCACCCCGACGTCTGGAACGTGCTGCTCCAGGTGCTCGACGACGGCCGCCTCACCGACGGCCAGGGTCGCACGGTCAACTTCAAGAACACCGTGCTCATCCTCACCAGCAACATCGGCTCCCACCAGATCGCCGCGATCGAGGAGAAAGAGGGCCTCGCTCCGGAAGATCGCCGCGAGCTCACGCGCCGCGCGGTGATGGAGGAGGTGCGCAAGAGCTTCCGCCCCGAGTTCGTCAACCGGCTCGACGAGGTCGTGGTCTTCCACCGCCTCGAGCGCGAGCAGCTCCGCGCGATCGTCGACATTCAGCTCAGGAACTTCGAGAAGCGGCTCGCCAAGCGCGACCTGCGCGTCGAGCTCTCGGCCGCCGCGAAGGACTTCCTCTCCGAGGTCGGCTGGGATCCACAGTACGGCGCCCGCCCGCTCAAGCGCGCCATCCAGAGGCACCTCGAGGACACGCTCGCCAAGCGCGTGCTCGCCGGTGAGTTTCCTCCGGGCACGCGCATCGTGGTCGACCGCGATCCGAAGGGCGACGGGCTGACGTTCAAGGCGCACGCGCAGAACTGATCGCGAGCGCCCTCAAGAACGAGGAAGGGTGACGACGAAGCGGCTGCCGCGCCCGACCTCGCTCTGGACGTGGATCGAGCCTCCGTGCTCGCGGACGATGTTGTGCGACACGGAGAGCCCGAGGCCGGTGCCCTCGCCTGGGCCCTTGGTCGTGAAGAACGGATCGAAGACGTGGGCGATGATCTCGGGAGCGATTCCCGAGCCCGTGTCCTCGACGACGAGGTCGGCGGTCTTCGTCTGGTCGTTGACGACGACCTTCACTTCGACATGTCCGCCCGACTTGGTGGCCTGAAGCGCGTTGACGATCAGGTTCGTCAACACCTGCTCGATCTCGGGGACGCTCACCGTCGCGCTCACGGACTGGGCCGCCACCAAGTCCAGCTGCACGCCGCGCTGCCTGGCGAGGGGCTGCAGCAGCGCAACCGTCGCCCGGCTCAGCCCCGTGAGGTCCGCGGGCCCCCGCGCGCCGGTGTGGCGCCGTCCGAAGTCGAGCAGCTGGCGCACGATGGTCGTAATCTTCTTCGCCTCGAGGAGGATGATCCGAGCGCTCTCCGTGGTGCGCTCCGCGCCGAGCTTTCCGCTGGCGATCCGCTCCGCGTGACCGGAGAGCACGCTCAGCGGCGTCCCGATCTCGTGCGCGACGCTCGACACCAGCTTGCCGAGCGTCGTGAGGCGCTCTGCGTGCCGAAGCTGGTCGACCGCGCTCCTGCGCGCGCTCTCCTCCGCGACAACGCGCTGGTGCAGCGCGTCGACGAGCGAGGTCACGAGCACCAGCACCGCGAGCTCGCCGCAGTGGTTCCACACGAGCGTGACGACGCGCGCGCCGCTGAGGTACCTCGTCGTCGCCGACGCCGCGACCTCCACGACCGCGATGGGCAGCGCCCACTTGCCGACCACCCAGGCCGCCAGCGCGACGGGGAGCGTGTAGAGGATGGTGAAGACGGTGTCGGCGCCGGTGAGCCAGTCACCGACGGCGGCCGCGACCGCACCCGCCAGAGCGATGGCCACGCCCTTTCGTCGTCCGAGGCTATCGATCCTCTGCACGACCGAGCTCATGGGCGTGGCTCACCGGGGAACGCGCGCCATCGCGTCGCGCACCGTCCGCGTCACCCGCTCGAGCGAGAACGGCTTCTCGAGCAGCGCCACGCCGAGGGCGCGGGCGTGCCTGCGGATCCCTTCGTCGGGGAAGGCGGTCATCGTCACGACGACGGGCGGTCGCGCCAGCCGGCGCAGGCGAGCGACCCAATCGTCCGCGCGCCCGTGGGGCATGGCGAGGTCGGTGAGGACGAGGTCGACCGGCGAGCGCTCGAAGAGCCGCAGGGCCTGCGCGACGTTCGATGCTTCCAGCACCTGGAAGCCGTCCTCTCGGAGCGTCGAGCTCAAGAGAGCTCGCAGCTCCTCGTCATCCTCTGCGAGCAGCAGCCGGGTGTGCCGGCCTTCGGCCGAAGCGCCGCGCGCACGCCGGTCGTCGACGTATCCCATGTGCGTCCCCCGGTGCATTGTGAGTGCCACACGAACGTATTCGGCGGCCAGTCAATCCCGTCGGTGTTTACAAACGATTACCGATCGCGGGGCGAAATGGCGTGTCGAGGGCGCCAAGCCGTCGCGCTCGGATCGACGAGGCTGTAAGGAGGGGACGGGACGACGCGTTGATGGGGCATGCGCCGCGCGCTCCTTGGTCTCGTCATCGCTTGCTCTGCCTGTGGAGGATCCATCTACATGCCGAGCCAGGTGGCTCGCTTCGACCCGGACGGGTCCACGCCGAGCGAGATCAACGACGAGGACGTCAAGAAGGCCTTCGAGGCCAGGCCGCAGCTCGGCGACCACGTCAACGTCGCGTATTTCAGCTTCGACGCCGCCAAGAACGCCGACGTGGGGAAGGCCCTCCGCGCGATCCCAGCCGTCGGGAGCGTCTACTCCATCCCCGCGCTCGCGGTCACCGGCGCACACCGCTTCGACGAGGGATGGGCCGCGCCCGCGCAGCCGCTGAGCATGAAGAAGCTGCGGCTGCTCGCCGCGCGCGCCCACTGCGACGTGGTCGTCGTCGTCGACTACGGCTACCGGACGAAGGTGTCGGCCAACGGGCTCGCCGCGCTGGACGTCCTCTTGGTGCCCGCGCTCTTCTTGCCCTTCCGCGAGATCGGGGTGCAGAGCTACGTGGAGGCGTCGATCATCGACACGCGCAACGGCTACCTCTACGGCGACGTGACGAGCTCGCGAGAGAGCAAGAAGAGCTACCAGACGATTTACGCGAACGAGGACGATCTGGTGGCCGCCCAGTGGGGCGAGCTCAAGGTGGAGCTCGGGGACTCGATCACCAAGGTCATGGAGGCCGAGCGGACCAAGGCGATCGCGAAGGAGAAATAGGCCATTGCGGCGAGAAGCCGCATTCGTAAGTGTGCAGAATGCAATGAATCGCGCGGTGGCCGCTTGCGCGAGCGCCGATTCGTCGCTCTACTGTTGAGCCGATGGCGAGCCGCTTCAGCGTCTTGGGGGGGCTCACGCTCGCCGTAGGGGTCCTGGGCGCCGTGCTGGTGTCCGGGACGCCGTACTCGCGCGCGAGCACGGCCGCCGAGAAGCACGCCCCCAAAGCGCTCGCCGCCCCCGCCGCGGCGGACGAAGCCACGCAACGCCTCGAGGCCGCGCACGTCGTCTCGACCTTCGAGATCTACTCGGTGAACAATCTCGAGTCCGTCACGGTGCGCTACGTCGACGGCAGGATCACCCCCGAGTCCAAGAAGCAGGTCGATCACCTGCTGCGCTGCCTGCGCACCGAGCGCGAGAGGCCGATCGATCCCAAGCTGGTCGACGCGCTGCGTGCGGTCGCGCACGAGGTCGACAAGCCGCTCGGCCTCGTCAGCGCCTACCGCGCCCCGCTCCACCGCTGGGAGCACAACTTCCACAACAGCGCTCAGGCGGCCGACATTCGCGTGGAGGGCATGCCCGCGTACAAGCTCCGCAACGTCGCCCGCAAGCTCGGGATCGCGGGAATCGGCCACTACCCGACGACCAACATGATCCACATCGACGTGCGCGACGTGCCGTACTCGTGGATCGATTGGTCCGGACCGAGCGCCGTGGAGCCTAGGAGGAAGGAGTAGGGGAGGGGAGAGGGATGCCCCCCTCGCGTGTGCTCGGGCTCATGCTCGCGGCGAACCGCGGCGCGCACGATGACCTCGCGCCGCTGCGCGCAGGGCGACGCGAGCACGCCGCCGAGCACGGCCGAGGGGGAGCATCCCTCCCTCTGCCTCTTTCAACCCGCGTCCATCGCGGTGCCCTCGGCGCCCAGCTCCTGCACCGCGGCCTGGATGTTCCCCGGGATCCACTCCGCGTCCGGCCCGTCCTCGGGCAGGACCACCGGCTTGTCGTCGTAGCGCAGGCGCTTGCCCGGGTAGACGAACGTCTTGAACACGTACACCGCGAGCGACTTCTGCTCGAGCGCGGGGTGAATCCCCTCGTGCAGCTCGGCGTAGTGCGCCTCGCGGCAGAGGCTCCAGTGCAGGCCCGGGTGCTCGTGGTGAATGCCGTGGAAGCCGTTGTTGAAGGTGAACCAGTTGAAGATCTTGCCGACGAAGTTGCGCGAGTGGTTGTACTCGTCGTCCTCGTCGCAGCCGTCGTGCTGCACGAAGTTCACCGTCGTGATGCCCCACACCGCATAGAGGTGCGGCACCACGATGAAGACGAGCGCCTTGCGCCAGTCGAGGAGCAGGAGCGCGGCCTTGCTTCCCCAGCAGACGATCATTTCGATGATCAGCTGCTGGTACCAGCGCGGCAGCTTCTGCTTCATCATGCCGGCGTAACGATAGTTCTCGCTGAAGATGTCGAGGCCGACGCGCGGGAAGAATACGAACAGGTTGAGCAGGTTCCAGCCCTGGCGCGCCTTCGACGTGCGCATCAAGTCGGCGCGCTTCTGGGTGAACTTGTGGTGCGACAGGTTGTGGCCCGGCACGTACTCGCTCACAGGGAAACCGTAGGCGCAGGTCAGCGCGAGCTGGAAGAGCTTGTTGGCGTTGCGGCTCTTGAAGACGGGCGAGTGGAGCGTGTTGTGCGTGATGACCGCGCAGATCCACGACACGACGCACGTGAGCGCGACCAGCGGCACGACGACGTACCAACGCCACGGCGCCAGCCGCCATTCGGCGGTGACGAGCACGTAGTAGAACGTGACGAACGCGAGCGTGCGTACGTCGGCTCGGTAGCGAAGCATCGGGCGATTTCTATAACACAAGGGGGGCGTTCTGACGCATTCGGGGGCCAGCTTTCGCGCCGCGTATGCTCCTTCGCGTCGACGCGGCGGGCTCCCTGGTCCGTGTCAGCCAGGCTTGCCGTCGGGGCGTGGTGCGCTCAGGATCGGCGCGTACACGACGACGTACGCGACGAACGCGGCGGTCCAGAGGCTCCCGGCTACGTAGAGCGACGGCCGGTACAGCGCGAGCGCGAACGGCCCGGCGACGCGAACGACGGCCGCGAGCGTGAGGAGCAGGAAGGCCACGGTGATGATCTTCGGAGGCTCGAGCGCGCGGCCGGTGTGGCCGAGCCCGACGCGGGCCATCATGCCGAGCGTGGCCGAGCCGATCGCGCCGACCGTGAGGGCGTGCAGCGCGGACGACGGCGGCACGACGTAG
Source organism: Polyangiaceae bacterium (assembly GCA_035470765.1). Taxonomy (GTDB): domain Bacteria; phylum Myxococcota_A; class Polyangia; order Polyangiales; family Polyangiaceae; genus DASXHD01. Next base: position 18,766 of record DATIQP010000741.1, read on the forward strand.
GTCAGCGCGGAGAGCGCGCGCAGCACGAGCCCGATGGGGATCCACAGGTGCGCCGCGTGGAGGATCCAGAGCAGGGGCACGCGCAGCGAGTGGCGTGCGCCCCACGTGGCCGACCTCGCGAGCGCCAGCGCGGCGGTGATCGCGCAGAGCGCCGAGCCAAGGCGCGAGCCGGGCAGGAGCAGGTCGGAGAGGAGGACCGCCAGCATCGCCCCCATCGCGGCCCAGTCGAGCGCGGGCACGTTGCGGATCGACTGCACCTTGGTCGTGTTGCGCGTGAACATCGGGAAGATGCGACCCGCGAGGAACATGATGAGCAGTACGACGAGGTCGACCGCGACGAGGCTCGCGCGCTTGCGCCATGCGACGAGGACGCCCAGCGCGTCGAGGTGCACGGCCAGGTTGGCGAGCCACAGCGCCATCACCACGCCGACGATGGGGTAGTTGCGCTTGTTCTTCGCCGCGAAGATGGGCCGGCCGATCGCGACCGCGAACGCCGGCAAGAACGCGAGATCCAGCACGGCGACGAGCGCGTGCGGGATCACACGCGGCAGCGCGAAGGCGAGGCGGCCGGCGAGCCAGACCGCGCCCAGGACGACGAGCGGCGCCCCGGTCGCCGTCTCGCGGCCGGTCCAGTTGCTCACGGCCGTGAGCAGAAATCCCGCGATGACCGCGACGGCGTAGCCGAAGACCATCTCGTGCGCGTGCCAGTACGTCGGATCGAGGTAGGCATCGGGGCTGAGCACCCCCGCGAGCGAGAGCATCCACACCGGCAGGATGCAGGCCGCGAAGGCCGCGGCGAGCAAGAAGAACGGGCGAAAGCCCTTGGCCGCGAGAGGCGGGACTCCGCGCGCCACGATCTCAGACCCGCGCGCGGGCCCAGCGGCCGCGCAAGTAGGCGATGTTCGGCGTGCGCACGCTCTCGCGCAGCGCGACGGCGAGGGGAGTCACGCCGAGGAAGAAGGCGAGGCAGAGCACGGCGCCGACGACGCTGAGCGCACCGAAGTGCGGCGAGCTCCACGCGACGCGCGTGGCAGCCGCGCACGCGGCGAGCTC
>DATIQP010000742.1:0-4198 GCA_035470765.1 Polyangiaceae bacterium
TGGATCGGCTCGCGCATGTACCGCGGCGACGACATGTACCTGCTCGACTGGTGGCCGCTCGACAACCAGAACACGATCGGCGGCGGCGCGAGCTACGACTTCGAGAAGGCCGACCTGCGCATCGCCGCGCACGTCGGCATGCAGCGCCTCGACGACCCGTACCAGTACCAGGTGACGGAGGTGCCCTCGCCGTTCGGCCTCGGCGCCACCGGCGTCGTCTCGCTCGATCGGCCGCGCCTCGTGCAGACGCTCAAGCTCACGCAGATGTTCCGCAACGGGCGCGCGTTCACGAACCCGAAGGCCGGGATGAAGGTCATCCTGTACGGCGAGACGCAGGAGATCAGCGCCGGCGTCTACCAGGACCCGGTCTCCAACCAGCAGATCCCGCTCCCTCAGGACGTGGGCTTCGTCGCGGGCGCCCAGGTCGGCTTCTGGACGGGCGAGCGCGACACGCACCTCAACCTCTTCTTGCGCTACGCCCACGGCCTCGGCGCCTACGACCCGCTCGCCGTGCCGACGACGTTCGCCAACAACCGCACCACGGGCGACTCCCAGGACGTCGTCGTCGCGGCGAGCGGCAACTTCGAATCGGGCGCGTTCGGGCTCCTCGGCGCCGCGTACTATCGCTATTTCTCCGACGGCAGCGAGACCGGCACGAGCCTGCAGCGCTTCTCCGAGGGCACCGTCGACGTTCGGCCGCAGGTCTACCTCGGGAGCTACTTCGGCGTGGCGCTCGACGCGAGCTACCAGGCGCGCCACTACGCCTACCCCGATCCGACCTCGCCGACGGGCTCGGCGCTCTTCGCCTCGATGTGGCGCTTCGCGCTCATGCCGTACTTCTCGCCGACGGGGCGCGGCTCGTACAAGCGGCCCCAGTTCCGGCTCATCTACGCGCTCAGCGTGCCCGACACGGGCTACCGCTCGCTCTACCCCATCGAGGATTTTCGCGCGCAGCGCGACGTCCAGCACTACCTCGGCCTCAACGTCGAGTGGTGGTTCAACTCTTCTTCGTATCCGTGAGGTCGTCGTCATGCGGAAACGAATCGTCTCGTTCGATGTCTCACTCCGAACTCTCGCTTCGCTCGAGCGTGCGGCAGTGGTCGGATTCCTCGCCGCCGCCATCGGCGCCTCGTCGTCGTGCGCGGACATCCCGGGCGCGCAGCATCAGGCGCAGCTAGCGACGCACGTCGACGACTGGCGGGACGAGGTCATCTACCAGCTCATCGTCGACCGCTTCGCCGACGGCGACATCAACAACGACTACACCGTCTATCCGGGTGCGCTCGGCAAGTACCAGGGCGGCGACTGGCGCGGTGTCGAGCAGCACCTCGGTTACCTGCAGGATCTCGGCGTCACCACGCTCTGGATCTCGCCCATCGTGAAGAACGTCGACTCCGACGCCGATGTCGACGGCTACCACGGCTACTGGTCCGAGGACCTGCACCGCATCAACGTCCACTTCGGCGACGCGGCCGATCTGCGCTCGCTCGTCAACGCCGCGCACCTGCGCGGGATGAAGATCGTGCTCGACATCGTGTGCAACCACATGGGGCAGCTCTTCTTCTACGACCAGAACCTCAACGGCAAACCCGACGAGTACATCTCCGGCACCGGCTCGAGCTCGCCCGTCACGCGCATCAACGAGTTCGACCCCGACTGGGATCCGCGTGGCGTGCAAGCGTTCTCGTCGGCGGGCAACGCGGGCCGCGCACCGATCATTTTCCTGCAGATGCCCGAGATCAACCGCACGCCGCCGACGGCGCTCGACGGCGGCGTGGACCTCCTGGGAACGCCGGGCGCGTACCACGGCTTCGGCCGCATCCTCGACTACAACGACCCCGCGCAGCGCACGCTCGGCGACTTCCCCGGGGGCCTCAAGGACGTGGCCACGGAGCTGCCCGAGGTGCGCGCGTACATGATCGACGCGTTCTCGAGCTGGGTGGAGCAGTTCGACCTCGACGGCTTCCGCATCGACACGGTCAAGCACGTCGAGCACGAGTTCTGGCAGGCCTTCACCGCGGGCGTGCGCGCGCGCATCGGCCCGGAGGGCAAGCACAACTTCCTGATGTTCGGCGAGGCCTTCGACGGCGACGACGCGCTGCTCGGCAGCTACACCGTGCCCGGCGAGCTCGACAGCGTCTTCTACTTCTCGCAGCACTACCAGGTCTTCCACGACGTCTTCGCCGAGGCGCACGATCCGAGCGCGCAGAAGGGCACCGATCAGATCGCCAACCTCTGGGGTGCGCGTGCGAGCCACTACGGCACCGCGCCGCAGGCCGACGGCATCGGCGTCCCGCCGACCAAGGCGCTCGTCAACTTCCTCGACAACCACGACGTGCCGCGCTTCCTCTACGAGGCGAGCGGCGACCTGCCCGCCCTGCGCAACGCGATGACGCTCATGCTCACCGAGGACGGCATCCCGTGCCTGTACTACGGCGGCGAGCAGGAGTTCTCGGGCGGCAACGATCCGGCCAACCGCGAGGTCCTCTGGACGAAGAGCTTCGACGAGACCGGGGCGACGTTCCAGCACTTCGCCCTCGTCTCGAAGATCCGCAAGGCGTACCTCGCGCTGCGCCGCGGCGACACGAACGTCGTCTACTCGACGCCGCACGTCGCGCAGGAAGCGGACGCGGGCATCTTCGCGTTCGAGCGCGGTGGCGGCGACGCGCCGGGCAGCTACGTGCTCGTCGTGCTCAACACGAACGACAGCAAGAGCAGCACGACCGGCGACGTGAGCTCGATGGCGGTCACGGCGGCGCCGAACACGGTGCTGGTGGACGTGCTCGATCCGGCGCAAGCGCAGTACACGGTGGCGAGCGACGGGACGCTGCGCGTGCAGGTGCCCGCGCAGAGCGGGATGATCTTGATCCCGCAAGATCAGGTCGTAGCGCTCCCGTAAACGGAAACGGAGACGGAGTCAGCGACCCAAGGCCAGCGGTCGAGCCGTGTCTCCCTTGCATGCGACGCTGGCTCTCGCTCGCGGTCTTGCCGTTGGCCTGCAGCACGCCCGCGGCGCGACCGGTGTCGGTGAGCCGCGAGCAGCGCGCGCCGCAGCTCGCGGCCCACACCGTGGCCGTGGCGGCCCCCGTCGAACCGCCCATCTCACCCGAGCTGCTCTCGCCGCCGCTCCGCAACCGCGCGCTGCGCAGTCCGATGCCCGGGGGCTACCTCGGCGGCTGGTACGGGGACACGGGCGTCGACATCGCCGGGCGCTTCTTGCCCGTCTACGCCATCGCCGACGGGGTGCTCGAGTACTCCGAGCATGGGCACACCTTGTGGAAGGGTAAGGGCGACACCGCGAGCTCGATTCGCCTTCGCCTCGACGCGCCGCTCCCGGTCGGAGGCCATCGCGTGACGCACGTCTATTACACGCACCTGTCGGCCCTCGTCACCGAGCAGGCCGAATCGAGCGCGACGAAGAAGCACGTCGTGGCGGGCGAGCGCATCGCCACCTCCGGCATCGGCAACGGGGTCCCGCACCTGCACCTGGGCCTGTTGCTCGACAATCAGGTCGAGCAGGACAGCTGGACGTTCATCCTGCGCGAGGACGCCATTCGCAAGATCATGGGCGGATATCGGAACGGCGAGCTGCTCCCGCTCCGCCCGCCGCCGTCGTGACGGTCACACCTCGAGGGTGAGCCCCTCGTACGCCGCGAGCGAGTTCGGGAAGATCTCCTTCGCACGCCGCTCCTTGTCGCGCACCGCCGCGTCCGACTGGCTCGGGTCGTGGTGGTAGAGGACGTACTTCTTCACGCCCGCGCCCCTCGCGATCTTCACGCCCTCTTCGAAGGTGCTGTGGCCCCAGCCCGTCTTCGGTGCGCCGCCGGCGGTGCCGGCGTACTCCTCGGGCGTGTACTGCGAGTCGTAGACGAACAGATCGGCGCCCTTCGCGAGGGCGAGGATCTTCGGGTCGACCACGGCGTAGTGCTCGGTGTCGGTGGCGTAGATGATGGACCTGCCCTTGTGCTCGATGCGGTAGACGAGCACGCCGTTCGGGTGGTTGCCGCGCGTGTTCGTCACGCGGACCGCGCCGCCCTCGCCGTCGGGGAGCTCGACCAGCTGACCCTCGCGCAGGTTGTTGAACGTCATCGAGGCGCCCATCTGCGACAGGTGCACGGGGAAGCTCGGGTAGTCCATCTGCCCGGCGAGCGTCTCCTCGAGCGTGCGCGAGACGTTGTTGCCGCCGTAGAGGTGGATG
>DATIQP010000743.1:0-1664 GCA_035470765.1 Polyangiaceae bacterium
CACGCTCACCGCGGACGAGACACGGCACCCGTTGCCCGGGGAAGGCCTCAACGACAGCAAGGGGTGCGGCGCGGTGATGCGCTCGGCGCCGATCGGCCTCGCCGCGGGCGACCGCGCGAGCGCGTTCGAGCTGGGGCGCGACGCGGGCGTGCTGACGCACGGGCACGCGAGCGGCTACCTGTCGGCGGCGTACTTCGCGTCTGTCATCCACGACGTGTCCCGCGGCATGTCGCTCGACGCCGCGATGCGCGAGGCGGACGCGTTGCTCGCTCGCGAGCTCGGATGCGAGGAGCTGGCCGCGATCGTCGCACGCGTGCGCGAGCTCCGAGGTCGCGTCCCGAGCGTGGAGGACATCGAGCGGCTCGGCGGCGGCTGGACGGGCGAGGAGGCGCTCGGGATCGGGCTCGCGTGCGCGCTCGGCGCCGAGCCGACGCACCAGGGCATCGCCGCGGCGCTTCATCGCTCCGTGGCGCACGGCGGCGACAGCGACAGCACCGGGAGCATCGCCGGCAACCTCCTCGGCGCCATGTACGGCCTCGAGCCGCTCCCGCGACCGTGGGTTCGAGCCGTCGAGCTGCGCGAGGTCATCGACCGCCTCGCCCAGGACCTGTTCGCCGGGAGCGTCCTCGACCGAGACCTGCCCGACTACCCGCCGGGCTGAGAGCTCGCGGTTCGCTCGTTCGAGGGCGTTCGGAAGAGAGCGTGGTCGTCGATCACGAGAAATTTTCGGTCTCGGGTACGGAAAAGGACCCTACCGGCCATGAGACCGCGAGCAACGCAACTCTCGTTGCGCCGTAAACCACCGACGAAAAGCGCCTTGGTGCGAACGATCGGTGCCTGTATTCTACCCCCAAGGGGAGACTCTTTCCGTGGTGGAAGCGACGCGCACCGTTCGGCGTGTCTTGGTCGTGGAAGACGATGCGGCCCTACGCTCGGCGGTTTGCCGGGCGCTTCGCTCGGGCGAGCGTGTCATCGAAGAGGCCTCGACCTGCGCGGAGGCCTTCGAGGCGCTGAAACACGGGTGCGACCTCCTGCTCCTCGACGTTCGGCTGCCGGACGGCTCGGGCGTGCGGGTGGCCGAGGCGGCCGCGGCGGCCTCCCCTTCGCCGCTCATCGTCGTCGTCAGCGGTGGGCCGATGGGCTACCTGACCATCGAGGTGGCCGACGACGGGCCGGGCTTCGACCCGGCGAGCCTGACGCGCGAGATCGGCACCTTCGGGACGACCAAGGCCGACGGAACGGGGCTGGGCCTGTACACGGCCGAGCGGCGCAAAGGGAGGGATGTCATGAGGGGGGCCACGCCATGAGCGGGGGAATGCTGTTCCAGGAGTCGCAGCGCGTGCTGTCGCTCAGCGGCCTGCACGAGTTGGCGGAGCGCGACGTGCTCAAGGCGCTCGACGTGGCGCAGGCGCACGGCCCGCTCGATCTGATCTACGACTGCGGCTTCGAGGCGAAGCTCGAGCGGCAGACTCTGCTGACGCGCGGCGCCGCGATCTTCTTCAGCTACGCGGCCGGCAACCTCGCCGACGATCTCGCCGACGGCGACTGCACGTACCTCGCCGAGCCCGCGCGCACGGGGCCGTGCGTCCAGCTCGTGCTGCAGAACCTGTTCTTCGCGACGGCCCTGCGCTCGGGCGTGTCGTGCGCGGTGCTCGACGAGGTGG
>DATIQP010000744.1:0-5723 GCA_035470765.1 Polyangiaceae bacterium
GAGAAGCCCGAGATCCCGAAGGCCCCCGTGGATCGCCGCGCCAACCCGGGCGCGGCTGCGGCCCCGCCTCCGCAGCCTGCGCCGTCGCCGCGTGTCGCCACCCCGGAGCCGCCCGGAGACGGCGCCAGCGGGCCTCGCGCAGTCGCGGTCGTTTCCGACCCCGCTCCCTCGGCTCGCTCGCTGAGCCCCTCCGCCACCGGCGAGCTCGGCACGACGCCGCTGCCGCACATGCTCGTGTACATGCTCGACCACGTCCTCACCGGCACGCTCACGCTCCGCGAGCCGGACGGCACGAGCCACGACGTCTACTTCGTGCGGGGAGGGCCCGCGCGCGTGCGCACCGGCAGGATGATCGCCCCGCTCGGCTCGATCCTCGTCGCAGCCGGCCTGCTCGGCGACGCCGACTCGGCTCAAGCGATCGACGCCGCCAAGGCCGCCAACGTGCGACTCGGCGAGCACCTCGTGAGCCGAGAGCTCGTCGCTCGAGTCGATCTGCTTCGAGCGCTCGAGGTCCAGGTGACTCGCAAGCTCGAGGGCCTCGTGAACCTCCCCTCGGCGACGACCTTCGCCTTCTTCAAGGACACGGACCTCTTCGAGAACTGGCCCGCGGAGCCGCTCGAGGTGGATCCCCTCGGCACGGTGCTGGCCGCGGCGCGCGCGTGGAGCGATCGCACGCGCGTCCGCAGGACGCTCGATCGCGCGAGCAACCTGGTGCTCGCCGTGCATCCCGAGTCGACGCTCGATCTCGTCGAGCTGACGGCCGCCGAGCGAGCGGCGCTGATCGACCTGGCGAGGCAACCCGGGACGGTGAGCGACCTCGTCCGAAGGTCGGTCGCTCCGGCGGAGGTCGTCGAGACGCTCGTCTTCGTCGGGCTCGTGACGCGCCAGTTTCTCATCCCGGGGCAGGCGAAGGGGCCGATGGGCGTCCGCCCCGCGAACGGCCGCTCCGGCAAGCCGCCGCCATTCCCCGACCGCATCTCGCACATCCTGCTGGGCAGCGAAGCGCCGCCCGCCGCGCGCCCCCAGAGCTCGGTGCCTGGCCCGGTGTCGCCGCCCTTCCGGCCGCCGGTGCGCCCGCCGAGCCCGCCGCCGTCCAGCCGATCGCTGGTCTCGCCCCCTCCGAGCATCCGCGAGTCGCCCGTGCCGCGCGACCCCGACGCCGCGCCCGCAAGCGCGCGCCCGGGCGGCGCGAAGAAGATCTCGTGGTCCGACCTGCTCGCCCCGCGACGCCCCTCCAAACCGGCCGTGCGCGTGTCGCCAGTCCCGAGCCCGCCGCCGCTCTCCACGCCACCCAAGCCAAAATCTTCGACGCCCGCGGCGCCCGCCGACGAGCCCACGACCGAGGTCATGTCGCTGCTCCGACGCGCCGAGCAAGCGCTCGTGCACAAGGACATCACAGGCTCGCTCCGCATCGCCAAGCGCGCGCTGGAGCGAGACCCCACCACCGGCCTTATCGCCGCGTTCGTGCTTTGGGTGCGCGTGCTCGCGGGCGAGCTGAAGCCCCCTGCCGCGATCCAGGAGCTCGACGCGGTGCTGGCGAGGGAGCCTGGGTGCATTTCCGCCCGCATCTACAAGGCGAAGCTGCTCAAGCGCGAAAACAAGGTCCACGAGGCGATGGCCGAGTTCGAGGCCGTGCTGGCCGCTCAGCCCGACAACAAGGACGCGCAGAACGAGCTGAAGCTCATCCTGCTGACGATGCGGCCCGGTCGCTGAAGCGTCGCGCTCACCGTTGGGGCGGCAGGATCGCGAGCGGCTCCGTCCGGTATCGCCGCACGACGATGTCGCGGAGCGTGCCCATCGCGACGGGCGCCGGCGCGTCCGGAGCGGAAGCCCACCGCGCCATCTCCGCCTGCGCGCGCCACTCCTCGGACTCCGGCAGGCCGAACGCCGCTCGCGCCGCGGCGCCCGTCTCGATCGCGTTCGCGAACCGCGCGTTCGGGGCCTTCGCGAGGGAGCGCGAGAAGAACCCCTCGATGGCGGCTGGGAGCTGCTGGAAGAAGGCGCGGATCGGCGGTGGTGGCTGGCTCACCTGCTCGCCGCGTACGAGCAGCTCGCTCTTTCCCGCGGGTGGGAAGGGCGGCCGCCCGGCGAGCATCTCGTAGAGCACGATCGCCGCCGAGTAGAGGTCGCTGCGGCCGTCGACGGGGTGCCCCAGCACCTGCTCGGGGGACATGTACGCGCCCGTGCCCGGCGCCGTGCCGGCGTCCGTCGGCGCCTTGCTCGAGCCCTCGCCGGCGACGCGCTTCGCGATCCCGAAGTCCGTGAGCTTGACGATGCCGTCTCGGCGCACGAGCACGTTCTGCGGCTTGATGTCCCGATGCACGATGCCGAGCGCGTGGAGCGACGCGAGCGCTCCGAGCAGCTGCTCGAAGTAGGCGAGAGCGCGCGCCACGGGCAGGCATGGGACGGGCCCGCCGGCGCCCTTCGCATGCCGCGCGAGGATGGAGTCGAGCGCCTCGCCGTCGACGAGCTCCATCGCCAGCACGGCGGCGTCGCCGTGCTCGAACAGCTCGTCGAAGCGGACGATGTTCGGGTGCGAGAGCTGGGCGAGGGCGGCGGCCTCTTTCTGGAAGTACTCGCGGAGGCGAGGCTCGGCGTGCGCGCCGCCGCGGAGCACCTTCAGCGCGATCGGGCGCGGTCCTGCTGCGTGGCGCGCGTCGCTCGGCGGGTAGAATCGCCAGGCGCGGAAGACGACCCCCATGCCCCCTTCGCCGATCTGCGCGTCCAGCACGATCCGGCTGTCGCCCCGGTCGATCGTGACGCCTTGCACCAGCGAGGTCCCGGGCGCGGCGATCGGCACGAGCGCGTGACAGCTCGGACAGACGCGGGCCCCCGGCGCGAGCGGGGCACGGCACTGGGCGCAAAAGGCCAAACGGCGGATTCTCCTCTATCGTTCGGCCCGCCGACGCCGGGGCGATGCGGACCTGCTCGGTGCAGCGTACAATGAGACGGTGACCGGCGACCAACCCGAAGGCAGCGCGCTAGGCGAGGCTCGTCCGAGGCTGTGTGCGTGTGCTGTGCAGCACACGCTCCTCGCGCCGTCGCCTGACTTCCGCTACGTCGGACTGTCGCCGGGCCCGGCGCTGGGCCCGCGTGTCGCGGCGAGCCTGTTCCTCGCTGGCGGAGGAGTTGGAGCGGGGCTCATGCGCGAGATCGGTTTGCCGCAGGCCGCGCTCGCCGCGTGCCTGGCGGCGACCGGCGTCGCGCTGCTATGGCGAAGGGCCGGCGCACGCTTGCGGGTGAGCTCGTCCGCCACGCCGTTCGCGCTCGTGCCGTGGGGAGTGCTCGTCGATCACGAACAGGAGCCGCGCGTCTTGCGATGGGCCGCCGTCCGCTCGCTGAACGTCCACACGTTCTACGGTCGCGATGGCGCGACGTCGTCCACGCTCTTCAGCGTCGTCACGCTGCAGACCGAGCGCGACAGCCTGGTGGGCCGCGCCGCCGGAGCGGTCTCGCTCGAACGGCTCCTGGTGCACATGGAGGCCTACGCCCGCGAGCAGGAGCGGCGCGTCGCGCTCGACCTTGACGGCGAGTCCGCGGGCGGTGGGCTGCTCGAGCCGCAGGTCGATCGCCTGCTGGCCGCGGCCCTGGACGTGATCCACCGCGCCCCTGCGTCCCATCGCCTCGGGCTCGAGGCGTCGTACCGCATGACCGGCGCGCGGCCGGGCGAGCACACGCCCGACAGCCTGCGCGCCATGCTGCGCGACCGCGCCGATCACGAGCTCGATCGCCGGCCGCTCGCGGCCATTCTCGCTGCGGAGCTGCGGCTGACCGAGCTGCTGCCGGACCTCGTGCCCCTCGTCCAGTCGCCCCATCCGATCGTCGCCGGCGTGGCGAAGGCCGCTGCGCTGCGCCTCGGCGCGACCCACACGAAGGTAGGCCACATCGACGAGATCGCCCCATTTCTTGCGGCCGATGACGTAGAAAGCCTCAGCGCGTTCGCCGCGTCGCCGCCCATCGCGAGGGCGCCGCGCGCCGAGGTCGAACTGCGCGCCTGACTGCTGTACCCTCCCACCTCGTGACCTCCAACGAAGTGGCATCGTATGTCGTGCCCGACGAGCTGCACGGCGAGCGCCTGGACAAGGCCGCCGCGAAGCTCGCGACGGGAATGTCCGTCGCGCGCCTGAAGCGAGCGATCGAGGAGGGGTATGTTCGCGTCGACGGCCGCCGCCGGCCGAAGGGTGCGCCCGTCGCCAAGGGTGAGACGATCACCATCGCCACCGCCGGCGTCGCGGCTCCCGACGAGCCCGCGGTCGCGGAGCCCGACGCGCCCCTGGCGGTTCGCTTCGAGGCCGCGACCGTGCTGGTCGTCGACAAGCCCGCCGGCCAGCCGACGGCGCCGCTCCGCGCGGGAGAGCGGGGGACGCTCGCCAACGCCCTCGTCGGTCACTACCCCGAGCTCGCCGGCGTCGGGTACGGCCCGCGCGAGCCCGGCATCCTGCACCGCCTCGACACCTTCACCTCGGGCCTGCTCGTCGTCGCGCGGACCTCGCCTGCGTTCGCCGTCTTGCGCGCGGCGCTTCAGGAGGGTCGCATCGCCAAGAAGTACCTGCTCGTCTGCGCGAGCGAAGGCCTCGCCGACGAGGGCACCATCGCCCACCCGCTCGCCAATCACCCCAAGGACCAGCGCCGCGTGCTCGCCTGCATCCACCCGCGCGACTTGATGCGCTACACGCCGCGCCCGGCGACGACGCGCTATCACGTCCTCGAGCGCGGGCCCCGCTACGCGCTGGTCGAAGCGGTCGCCGAGAAGGCGTTGCGCCACCAGATTCGTGCGCACTTTTCCTCCATCGGCCACCCGCTGCTCGGCGACGAGCTCTACGGCAGCACGGAGCAGATCGGCCGCCACGCGCTCCACGCCTCGCACGTCGCCTTCGACGGCGAGGGCGAGGTCCCCGCTTTCTCGATCGACTCGCCCCTGCCCGACGACCTGCGCGCGCTCATGCGTTGACCGCGGACAGGAGCAGCGAGACGCCCTCGTCGAAGACGGCTTCCGGCGTGAGCAGGCTCACGACCAGGAACGCCTCGCGCTCGAAGCCGAAGAACGCTCCGGGGTGGACGTACACGCCGAGATCGAGCGCGCGCAGGCAGGTCGTCATCTCCGGCTCGACCGCGGGCAGCTGCAGCGTCGCGTACCAGCCGCCCTCCACGTCGAGGACGGTGACCGCGCTGTCCCGGGCGGCGCTCCCGAGCGCGGCGAGGTTGCGCCGCGTGCGCGCGGAGATGGCCTCGTGCGCGCTCGCGCGCGCGCCGAGCAGCTCGGGCAGCGCGTGCTGGACCGGGGTGCCGACGGAGAGATAGCCGTCGGCGATCCAGGCGAGCCTGCTCAGCGCCTCGGCGGCTGCGCGCGCCTCACCCCCGACGAGCATCCACGCGAGCTTCATCTGGGGCAGCGCCGCCAGCTTCGAGAGCCCGCCGAGCGAGAAGACGAGGCCCTCGCCCGCCTCGCGCGCCGCGCACTCCACACGCCGGCCGGCGGCGTCGGGGCGAAGCGTGTAAGATGCAAAGACCTCGTCGCACACGACGGGGAGACCGGTCGCGCGGAGCACGGCGAGCTCGCCCTTCGACAGGAACGACCCCGTGGGGTTGTTCGGGCTCACCGCCAGAATGGCGCGGGTGCGCGGTCCGATGGCCGCGCGCACGCTCGCGAGGTCGACGTGCCACGCGCCGTCGTACGCGACGCGATAGGGACGGAGCGCGACGCCGTCGAAGGTGGCGAGCTG
>DATIQP010000745.1:0-5937 GCA_035470765.1 Polyangiaceae bacterium
TCGGCTGAGAGCCGTCGTGTAATGCGTGCCTCGCGCATTTTCGCGGAGGCGTGTTGCCCGCGCGGCGTGCGTTCGAGGTCGAGGGAAGCCGGTGAAAATCCGGCACGGCCCCCGCCACGGTGACCGGGGACGAACCTGCACATTGCCACTTTCGCTCGATTCACGTCGCGCGATGGGAAGGCGCAGGGGAGGACGAACCGGAGTCCGGATATCCGATCTCGAGCGTGGACCCTTCGAAGCCGCGTGGGTGCGGCAGTGAGGTGGACGATGATCCGATCGAAGAACGCGTGCATCATGCACGCACTCGTGGGCGCGTTGGTCGTGGGCACGTGGGGGTGCAGCGGGGACGACGTCACCTACGCCCCCGAGGCCGGCCAACCGAAGAGCGACGCCACCGTCGACGCGCCGGCCAGCCCGGACGCCGGAGACGCGACCGTGCCGCAGCGCCTCTTGATGACGCAGATCGCGACGAAGGGCGAGCTCGTGGCGTTCAACACGCAGACCAAGCAGGTCGACGGGCGCCTCTCGTTTCCCGGCTTCGGCGTCGTGGTCCGCTCGGGCGGGACGTACCTGCTCGAGACGGGGCAGGACATCGTCGCGCGGCTCGATCCGTCGCAGCCGTGGAAGGTGCAGTCGACCTGGAGCGTCGCCATGGACGACGCGTTCGACGGCGGCGAGAGCTACGCCGACCCGATCCAGATCGTCCAGGTCTCCTCGAGCAAGGCGTACGTGCTTCGATACAACCGGAACCGCATCGCCGTCGTGGATCCGTCGGCGAACGCCGACGCCGGTGCGCCGTCGAGCTCGGTCGATCTGTCGTCGCTCATGCAGGCCGGGGACGGGGATGGCCACGTCGACATGTCCGGCGCGGTCTACGACGCCTCGCGCCAGCGCCTCTATGTCGCGCTCGCCAACATCGACATCCACCTCGTCGATCCGCAGGGCTACTTCCTGCTCTGCGCCGGGACCAAGAGCACACTCATCGCGATCGACACCACGAACGACACGCTCGTCAACCTCGGGGGAACGGGGCCGGGCGGCGGCGTCGAGCTCGCGGGCTACAGCCCGCAGATGGGCTTCCTCGGCGGAGTGCTCCTCGACGCCGCCAGCGATCGCGTCCTCGTGCTCTCCACGGGCTGCAACCAGCCCACGACCGACGGCGGCACCGGGGCGCTCGTCGGGCGCCTCGTCGAGGCGGTCGACCTGAAGGCGAACACGACCCAGGTGCTGCTCGACGCGAGTGCCCAGGATTTTCCGGGCCAGATCTTCTACCTCGACGGCACGCACGCCATCGCCCAGTTCGGCTACGGCCCGTTCGCCACGACCTTCCGCTGGGATCCCACGCAGCCCTCGCTCGGCACGGCGTTCGCCACGGCGCCGGACCTGTTCGACCTCGACCTCGCGGGCAACCGCATGCTCGGCCCCGAGACGACCTTTGCGTCGGACGGCGGCGCCGGCCCCATGAACGTGATCGGCGTCGATCTGGGCGACGGCGGCGTCACGGTGCTGGGCCAGAACCCGTTCCTCGAGAGCGGGGGGTTCCTGGGCAACGCCCTGCTTTCTCAGTGATGGGGAGGTACGGAACAGGTTCCCTGCTCGTCCTTTTTGTCCTGATTGAAAGGCCCCCGGGCGCTGAGTAAGGTGCCCGCCACCATGCCCGTCGAAATCGATCCGAAGACCTACAAGCTCGCCATCGACACCATCAAGACGCTCTCGATGGACGCCGTCGAGAAGGCCAAGAGCGGGCACCCCGGCACGCCGATGGGCCTGGCCGAGATCGCCTTCGAGATTTTCGTGCGCTACTTGCGCCACGACCCGAAGGACCCGAGCTGGATCGGCCGCGACCGCTTCGTGCTCTCGTGCGGGCACGCGTCGATGCTCCTCTACTCGATGCTCCACCTCTCGGGGTACCCGCTGTCGCTCGACGAGCTGAAGAGCTTCCGGCAGTGGGGGAGCAAGACGCCGGGCCACCCGGAGCACGGCCACACGGCCGGCGTCGAGACGACGACGGGCCCCCTCGGTCAGGGCGTGGGCAACGCCGTCGGCTTCGCGCTCGGTCAGAAGATGCTCGAGGCCCGCTTCGGCGCTCCGTTCGCGGGGCAGCACGTCTACTGCATCGCGTCCGACGGCGACGTGATGGAGGGCGTCAGCGGCGAGGCGTCGAGCATCGCCGGGCATCTCGGGCTCTCGAACCTGATCGTGTTCTACGACGACAACCGCATCACCATCGAGGGCGACACCAAGCTCGCGTTCTCGGAGGACGTGGGGGCGCGCTACGAGGCGTACGGCTGGTCGGTGCAGCGCATCGACGGCCACAACCCCACCGAGATCCGTACGGCGATCGAGCGCGCCCGCGCGTCGAAGGATCAGCCGAGCTTCATCGTCTGCCGCACGCACATCGGCCACGGAGCGCCGGGCAAGCAGGACACGGCGAGCGCGCACGGCGAGCCACTCGGCGAGGCGGAGATCGCCGAGACCAAGAAGCTGATGGGCTGGGACCCGAACGCCAAGTTCTTCGTCCCCGAGGCGGTGAGCGCCTTCTTCGCGTCGCGCGCCGCCGAGCTCGCCGCCGATCACGCCGCGTGGGACGCGGAGTACCGCGCGTGGCGCGGCAAGAGCGCCGAGCTCGCGAAGGCGCTCGATGCCTTCTTCGCCAAGAAGCTCCCCGAGGACCTGCTCGAGCAGCTGCTCGCGGCGGTCCCGGAGAAGGAGGACGCGACGCGCAACACGTCGAACGCCATCCAGCAGACCGTGGCGAAGCTCGTGCCGCAGCTCGTCGGCGGCTCCGCGGATCTCGCGCCATCGACCAAGACGCTCATCAAGGGCGCGACCGGCATCTCGCGAGGCAGCTACGAGGGCCGCAACCTGCACTTCGGGATCCGCGAGCACGGCATGGGCGCCGTCTGCAACGGCCTCGCGCTCACCGGCGGCTTCATCCCGTACGGGTCCACGTTCCTCATCTTCAGCGACTACATGCGGCCGAGCGTTCGCCTGAGCGCGCTGATGGAGCAGCAGTGCCTGTGGATCTACACGCACGACTCGGTCTTCCTCGGCGAGGACGGGCCGACGCACCAGCCCATCGAGCAGCTCTGGGCGCTGCGGCTCATCCCCAACCTCGCCGTGGTGCGCCCGGCGGACGGCGCCGAGGTCGCGGCGGCGTGGGCCCTCGCGCTCGGCCGGACGAAGGGGCCGACGGCGTTCGCACTGACCCGTCAGAAGGTGCCGAATCTCACGCGCAGCCAGGGCTTCGATCCCAAGTCGATGCTGCGCGGCTGCTACGTCTTGCAGGAGGCCTCCGGCGGCAAGCCGGACGTCGTTCTGGTCGCGTCGGGCAGCGAGCTGCACCTGGCGGTGGGGGCGCGCGAGCGCCTCGAGAAGGCAGGGCGCAAGGTGCGCGTCGTCAGCGCGCTCTGCCTGGAGACGTTCGCCGAGCAGGACGCGAGCTACCGAGAGAGCGTCCTGCCGCGGGGCGTGCGGATGGCGAGCATCGAGGCGGGCCGGACGACGCCGTGGCATTCGATCGTGGGCGAGGGCGGCCTCGCGCTCGGCATCGACCGCTTCGGCGCGAGCGCACCCGACAAGGTGCTCGGCGACAAGTTCGGCTTCACCGTCGACGCGGTCACTTCGCAGGTCGAGGCGCTGCTGAGTCGGTAGGGGCCGGGGCAGCGGAGACGCGGACCGTCGCGCACAGGCCGTTGCGGCACGCGCAGGCGTAGTCGCTCACGATTTGCGGGCACAGCACGCCCTGGCAGTTGCGGAGCGTCGTCTTGACGCAGCGGGCGTCGGCCATGAACGGCCCGCAGCAGCTGGCGGGCCCACAGTCGGAGTCTGCCGTGCACTCCGCGCCGGCCGGCGGGGCCGGCGCCGACGGAGAGGCCGAAGCCGACGGCGACGGCGAGGCCGACGCCGGAGGCTCGGTGAGGCCCGCGTCGCTCGGCACCGGCGTGGTCTTGCACGCGGCCGCGGACGCTGACGCGAAGAGGAGCGCGATCGCGACCCTCATGCCGCGCCCCCGAACCGCGCCTGGAGCGCGAGGGCGTGCTTGGCCGCGTCGCCGCTCTCGTCGTGCTTGAAGAAGACGTAGGCCTCCGCGAGCCCGCTCGCGCGCAGTCGCCGCTCCCACGCCTCGATGGAGCGCGGACCGTAGCGTTCCTTCCGCAGGCGGAAGTAGCCCCACGTCGCCGTGCTCCGCACCTCGAGCGGCTCGCCGTCCATCTCCGAGACGCACAGCGCTACGTCGCGAGCGCGCAGCACGTCGTAGACGTCGTCGCTGTGCCACGACGGATCCCTCGGCTCGATCGTCACGCGCCGCGCGGCGGGTAGCGCGGCGACGAAGTCGCGCAGCAGCGGGACGTCCTTCTTGACGGGCGGCGGCAGCTGAACGAGCACCGGGCCGAGCTTGTCCTTCACGGCGGCAAGCGCGCCGAACAGGCGAGCGAGCGGACCCTGCGCGTCCTCCGCGGCGACGGCAGCGGCGGTCAGGCCACGCCGGCTCGAGAAGAAGCGCGAGGCCTTGAACGCGAAGCGGAAGTGCGCGGGGACCTTCTCGGCCCAGGCCTCGAGCAGCTCGCGCGCGGGCGTCTTGTAGAACGTGTTGTTGATCTCCACCGACGTGAGGCGCTCGGCATAGAAGCCCAGCATCCCCGAGGCGGCGAGGCCGGCGGGATAGAACGCTCCCTTCCAGCCGGCGTAAGAGAAGCCGCTCGTCCCGACGCGCACCATCATCGCCTTGTCCGAACCCTCGCCGCGCCGGTCACATTCCGCCGGCGGCTTTGTCGATGATCCAGTGGATGCTGCCGCGGGCGTTGCGGATGACGCGCGCGGGGGTGTCGCGCAGCGAGCCCGAGACCGACCAGACGCGCTCGAGCGCGGGCGTCTTCCTGGCGCCCACGGCGAGCACGAAGACGGCGCGGGCTTGCTCGAGTACCGGCGCGGTGAGGGTGAGGCGCATCTCGCGGCCCTCGGTCTCGCCGACCGCGACGACGAAGCGGTCCGTGATCTCGACGGTAGGCTGGCCGGGGAACAGCGAAGCCGTGTGGCCGTCATCGCCCACTCCGAGCACCATCGCGTCGAACGAGGGCACGCCGCCCTGGCCGACGGCGACCCCCTCGCGCAGGACGTTCTCGTATTCGCGAGCCGCCGCGTCGAGGTCCTTCTCCTCGGCGCGCATGCGGTGCACGCGGCTCTCGGGGATCTTCGCCGGATCGACGAGGCACTCCTTGGCCCAACGGTAGTTGCTGCGATCGTCGGTGGGCGGCACCGCGCGCTCGTCGACCCAGTAGAGGTCGATGCGGCTCCAGTCGACGTCGGGCTCCTCGGCGAGGTGGCGGTAGGTCTGCTTGGGCGTGTCGCCGCCGGACAGCGCGAACGCCGCCTTGCCGCGCGCCTTGACCGCCTCGCGAAGCACCTTGGCGATGCGGGCCGCCGCCTCTTTGGCCACGTCCTCGGCGGCCGGCACCGCGATGAGCATTCCAGGGACTACCTTCGTCGTCGTCATGCGATCTTCCTCGAACTTGGTTACGAGCACACTACGCCGAATTCGTCGAGCTGCTCGGCGAAGGCGACCGCCTCGGCGAGGGCGGGATCGTGCGCGGGGCGGTGGAGCGTCCGCTCGAGGACGCGCGCCGCGCGGTTCTGCCCGAGCCTGACGGTGTGCTCGCCCGCGCAGGGGAGACCGACGTCGAGTCGGTAGCGCAGGACGTCCGAGTCGCCGCCGCCGCTACCGAGCTCGCGCTCGAGCGAGCCCCTCGCGATCATCGGGGCGACAGCCCCGGAGCCGACAACCGAGCCAGGCGCCGAGGCTTCGAACGCGACTTCCGCGAGCGCGAGCGGCCCCACCCCGGCCGCGGGGGGCGACGCGCGCAGCACCAGCTGCACCGGCGCGCCGTCGGCCCGACGGAGCTGCAGCGCGCCGGCGATGCGCTCGATGCGCCAGCC
>DATIQP010000746.1:0-2418 GCA_035470765.1 Polyangiaceae bacterium
CTCGGGCGCCGTGGGCGGCAAGCTGCCCTTGTCGCAGGCCGGCCGCATCGAGGAGCTGCTTGCCCACGTCGGCCGCTCGCAGGTGACCGAGGGCGCGCGGGAGCTGTTCAAGAAGCTCCGCGACATCGACGAGATCAAGGCCGCCAAGAAGCCGCGCAACCTCAAGGCGCAGCTGCGCCCCTACCAGGAGGCGGGCTTCCAGTGGCTCGCCTTCCTGCACGAGATCGGCTCGGGCGGCGTGCTCGCCGACGACATGGGCCTCGGCAAGACCGTCCAGACGATCGCGCTGATGCTCTACGTGAAGTCGCTCGACAAGGAAGTCGAGGAAGGCAAGAAGAAGAAGAAGTTCCGGGCGCTGATCGTCGCTCCGACGAGCGTCGTCACCAACTGGCTGCGCGAGATGGACAAGTTCGCGCCCTCGCTCAAGCACGCGCTCTGGCACGGCGCCGAGCGCAAGGAGCGCGAGGACGAGCTCGAAGGGGCCGACGTCGTCGTGACGAGCTACGCGCTGCTCCGCCGCGACGAGGAGCTGCTCGCCAAGATCGACTGGCGCTACGCCATCCTCGACGAGGCCCAGAACATCAAGAACCCGCTCTCGGCGACGGCGCGCGCCGCCAAGCGCCTCAAGGCCGACCGGCGCCTCGCGCTCAGCGGCACGCCGATCGAGAACCGCCTCAGCGAGATCTGGAGCATCTTCGACTACGTGAGCCCGGGCCTGCTCGGCCCGCTCGACAAGTTCGAGGAGCGCTACTCGCGCCCCATCGACGGCGGCGACCAGAAGGCCGCGGCGCGCTTGCGCGCGACCATCCACCCGTTCATCCTCCGACGCACCAAGTCGGAGGTCGCCAAGGACCTGCCCGAGAAGATCGAGACCGACCAGATCTGCGAGCTCACCGGCGAGCAGGGCGCGCTCTACGCCGCCGTGCTCAAGGAGGTGCGCGCGCAGGTCATGGGCGAGGTCGAGAAGCAAGGTCTCGCGCGCTCGCAGATCCAGATCCTCGCCGGCCTCACGCGGCTCCGGCAGGCGGCGTGCGATCCTCGGCTGCTCGGGCTCCCGAGGCAGTTCACCGACGAGGACTCGGGCAAGCTCAACGCGCTGCGCGACCTGGTGCAGACGTCGATCGCCGGCGGCCACCGGGTCCTGGTCTTCAGCCAGTTCGTCACGATGCTGACCATCATCAAGCGCGCGATGGAAGAGGACAAGGTCGCCTACGAGTACCTGGACGGGTCCACGAAGGACCGCCAGAGCATCGTCGAGCGCTTCCAGAAGGAGGAAGGCGCGCCCGTCTTCCTCATCTCGCTCAAGGCCGGCGGCAGCGGCCTCAACCTCACCGGCGCGGACACCGTGATCCACTTCGACCCGTGGTGGAACCCGGCCGTCGAGGATCAGGCCACCGATCGCGCCCACCGCATCGGCCAGACGAAGGTCGTGACGACCTACCGCCTCATCGCCAAGGGCACGATCGAGGAGAAGATCCTCGAGCTCGGCGCGAAGAAGCGCGAGTTGGTCGGCGCGGTGCTCAGCGAGGATGCCGGCGGCACCAAGAAGCTGACCAAGACCGACCTCGAGGAGCTCTTCCGGTACGAGCCTTGAGGGCCGCTTCTTTCTAGAAGCGGTGGCTCGCCCACCACACCGTGGCGCTGCTCGCCACGAGCAGGGCCAGCGCCCAGAGCCACGCGCGGCCGCTCGCTCGCACGTCGGCGGATGTCTCCTTCGGCGCCTCCGGACGAGGAGCGAACGGGTCGGGCCGCTTGGCAGGCTCCCGGTCGAAGCCACGAACGTCGCTCGTGCGGTCCGCGGGGAGGCGAGGCCGGTCGTTCTTGCGATCGGTGACCGGGCCGGCGGCCGGCGCAGCCTCCGCTCCCACGATGAGAGCGTTGTCGTCCGCGCTGGTCGGGCCGCGGAAGCTCTCCTCAGCCGACGGGACGGGCCGCTCGGAGCGCACCTCGTCGAGCCACTTCTGGTAGCGCTCACGCTGCGCGCCGAAGAGCTCCTCCATGAACGCCGCGACGGTGGACGCCGTGACGACGCGCCCGCGGCTTCGCGAGAAGGCGTCGAGCGCCTCGGCCATCTCCTTGCCGCTCTGGTAGCGATCCTCGCGATCCTTGGAGAGCGCCTTCTTCAGGATCTCCCAAAGCGCAGGCGAGTAGTCGGGTTGGCTCGCCGTCGGATCGGGGACCTTGCACTCGGCGACCGCGGCGAGCGTCTCGACGTTGTGCTTGCGCTTGAACAGGCGCGTGTCGGCGGTCAGCTCGTAGAGCGTGATGCCGAGCGCGAACAGATCGGCGCGGTGGTCGAGGTCGCGCCCGCTCTTGGTCTGCTCGGGCGCCATGTAGGCGACCTTTCCCATGATGACGCCGAGGCCCGTCACGGTGACGCGGTTGTTCGCCTTGGCGAGCCCGAAGTCGATGATCTTC